>NZ_KV830204.1:0-322 GCF_001836705.1 Neisseria sp. HMSC061B04 | reverse complement strand
CAAATTCCTTGGAATGGTTGATACGGTAATGGATGAAACCGCTCACGTCTAACTTGTCGTAGCTGCTCAGACTATCGGTATAAACAATACTGTCCGGCATGATTTTCTTTTTGATTACAGGGAGTAACGTTTCAGACTTGGCATTATCCACCACAACGGTATAGACCCGTCCGTTGCGTTTCAGGATGCCGAAGACAACCACTTTTCCTGCCGCACCGCGACCACGTCTGCCTTTACGCCGTCCGCCGAAATAGCTTTCGTCCAACTCGACAGGGCCCTCAAAAACCTCATCGGCAGCCAAGGCCAAATGATGGCTGATGAC
>NZ_KV830203.1:0-220 GCF_001836705.1 Neisseria sp. HMSC061B04 | reverse complement strand
GGGGCTGACGTAGATTAGCAGTTATGCTAGGCTACGAAAATGCAGATAACCAATTGTAAATTAAGCAAGAGATTTCAAAAGAAACTGCTTGAATTTTTTGTACTCCAAGTTACCGCTCGTTCCGCTGCCGATATTTTGGGCATTCAGCCCAACTCCGCCATCCTGTTCTACCGTAAAATCCGTATGGTCATCAGCCATCATTTGGCCTTGGCTGCCGATG
>NZ_KV830202.1:0-8684 GCF_001836705.1 Neisseria sp. HMSC061B04 | reverse complement strand
AGAAGAAAAAGGACGTGCGCGGGCACGTCCTTTGAGGAGAATGAAGGGAGCGATTATTCGCTCCAGCTGACTATGCCTAGCATCCAAGTAAGGAGAATCAGACCACCGAATACGATGCGGTAGTAGGCAAAAGGAACATAGTTTTTACTGGAAACAAATTTCAGCAAAGCTTTTACTGCTAATAAACCGGCGATAAATGCTGCGATAAAACCGATGGCAATTTGTCCGACATCTTGCAAGGTAAAGAGTTTGTAGTTTTTTAAGATGTCGTAACCTGTTGCCGCAATCATCATTGGTACGGCAAGGAAGAATGAAAATTCGGTAGCCGTTTTACGTTCCAGCCCCCACAGCATACCACCCATGATGGTACTGCCTGAACGTGATGTCCCAGGGATAAGGGCACAAATTTGGGCGCATCCTACAACAAATGCGTCAATTGGGCGCATATCATCGACATGGTTGACTTTAGGTTTGGCTGTTGTTTGGCGTTTTTCAACCCATAAAATGAAGAAGCCGCCCAATACCAGCATGGTAGCAACGGTAATCGGGTTGAAAAGATGCAATTTAATTTGTTTACTGAATAAGAGGCCAACAATCGCAGCAGGGATGAACGCGATAAATAAATTCAGCACAAATCGATTGGCTGTTCGCTCTTTGCCTAGTCCTTTTATGATATGGGTAAATCGTTGGCGATATTCGAATACGACGGCTAATACGGCACCGAGCTGGATGGCGATTTCGAATACTTTTCCGTTACTTCGGAAATTCATTAAGTTGCCGAATACAATCAAGTGACCGGTACTTGAAATGGGGAGGAACTCGGTTAAACCTTCGATGATACCGAGAATAAGTGCTTTAAATAAAATCAGAATGTCCATAAGTTTTCAGACGGCCTTGAGGCCGTCTTTCTTTTGTTGAATAGTTAAAGTGGTTTTGAGGATTGTTCGCGGCGGACTTTAACGATGAGCTCGTCTATGGTTTTCATACCGGATTTCCAGTCGCTACCATTGAAATTGACTTTGTATTTACCACCGACAATGACAGTTGGTGTGTTCTCAATTCGATAAGTTTCCGTCAATTGCTGCATTTTTGCAGCAGCCGACGCGGCGGCAGGGCTGTTGTAGGCTTGAAGCAGTTTTTTACTGTCAAAACTTGTCTGTTTACCGACCCATGATCGGAATACATTTGCATCAGCCAAGTTAATCTTCTGTTCGTAAACAGCTTTGAAGATGACTGGATTGGCCTGATATTTCAAACCTGAAAGATTGACGGCAGCGGCTACCTTGGCCAAGCCCAACATTTCAGGCATCCAAACGACGTGCTCTGTCCGTAAGGAAACATCTTTGGCGAAGGTTTTGCTGTGTTGCAACAAAACCGGATCGAGATGGTAACAATGGACGCAGAAGTAGCCGAAAAATTCTAGCACTTCAATTTTTCTGGTTTGCTGCTGCGGGATAGAGCGACTAAGAACGGTATAGTCCACGTCTTCGGTAGCAGCCTGCGCACTCAGGCTGAGCAGGCTCAGGCTGAGTGCGGCAATAGTTTGTTTCATACGCTGCTTCATCAGTGATTCCATTATTTAGTAGAACGAATCAAGCTGTTGATATTATGGTCTTGCAGGTTTTTTTGCAGTTTCACAGCGGCTTCCTGCGGCATGGTGTTACTTTGAACTCGATAAATGGTTTTGTCGCCGTTTTGCGACTCAACCACTTTGGAAGACACACCTAAAATAGCCAATTTCGCACGTTGTGAATCTGCGCTGGAGCGGTCTGCATATGAACCAAGTTGCAGGAATGCCTTTTTACCGCTGTTGGCAGCTGCTTCGGCTTTTTCTGCCGATTGTTTGCCAGCGGCGTTGCTGCTTTCTTTTGTTGCAGAGGCATTTGCAGCTTTGCGTGCTTTTTCGATGCTGCCGCTGTTGAGGATTTGCTCAGGTGTCGGCTTGTTTTGTTTCTTGGCTTCTGCCGCTTTTTTCTCAGCCAATTTGCGCTCGGCACGCTCTTTTTGTTTGTCGGTCAATTGGTCGGCGGCCGCTTTTTTGTCTTTTGCAGTTTTATCGGCAGCTTCTTTTTCAGCTTTGGCTTTTTCTGCGCGTTTTTTTTCTAATTCGGCTTTTTTCTCAGCCAGTTTTTTCTTGGCGGCTTCTTTTTCTGCTTCCGCTTTTGCAGCTTTTTCTTTGGCTTCACGTTCGGCTTTGTCGGCGGCAGTTTTGTCTGCTCTTTCTTTGGCCTCATGTTCGGCTTTGTCGGCGGCGGCTTTTTCAGCTTTTTCTTTAGCTTCGCGTTCGGCTTTTTCTGCTTCAGCTTTATCCGCTTTTTCTTTGGCCTCGCGATCGGCTTTTTCCTGAGCCTCTTTTTCTGCTTGTGCCGCTTTCTCTTCAGCTTCTTTGGCAGCCTTTTCAGCCGCTTCTTTTGCTTTGGCTTCTTTTTCAGCCGCTTCTTTTTCAGCTTTGGCTTTTTCTTCATCTGCTTGGCTGGACGAATTGTCGGTGGCAGGGCGTTTCTCTGCTTTGTCTTGAGGCTTCAGGATTTCAGGTTCTTCATTTTGTTTAGGCTGGGTCAGCTCTTTGAAAACGTTTTGGTTGCCTTGGTTCAGGAAGAACAAAATACCGGCAATAATACCTGTTGCCAGTATCAGGCCGAAAAAGAAACCGGCCAAGCCTTTGCCATATTGTGTAGATTTTTTCATGACTTACCTTGTAATAATGGGTTCAGACGGCCTGAAGGGAGACTGTCTGAGTTTGAATTCGATATTTTATCAATAACCGTTATAGACGGCAAAATCCTGATGCTTTGTTTACTCTAGTTTTACTTAAATATAAAGATTCAGGCCGTCTGAAAAGTTAGAGGGCGCGACGGAAACCGATGGCTTTCATCACATGGGTTTTGCTGACTTCTTCGTCGCCTGTCAAATCGGCCAGCGTACGGGCGACGCGCATAATGCGGTGGAAGCTTCGAGCGGAAAGGGACAGTTTTTCGAGCATGGTTCCCAAGGCTTCTTGCGCTTCTTTTTGGATACGGGCTTTGCCGTCGAGTTCGCTGACACTCAATTCGGCATTAACTTTGCCTTGTCGGCCGTATTGGATTTTGCGCGCGGCGGTAACGCGTTTTAATACGGCGGCACTGGATTCGCCGGCTTCTTGTTGCATCAGCTCGGCAGCGGAAAGGCTGGGTACTTCGATGGTTAAATCAATGCGGTCGAGTAATGGCCCTGAAATTTTGCTGCGGTAACGGGCGATGCTTTCAGGCGTGCAGCGGCAAGGTTTGGACGGATGACCGAGATAGCCGCAAGGACAGGGATTCATGGCGGCAACGAGCTGGAACTTGGCCGGATAAACGGCTTGGCGTGCGGCGCGGGAAATATGGATTTCGCCGTTTTCCAAAGGTTCGCGCAATACTTCCAATACTTTACGGTCAAACTCGGGTAATTCGTCTAAAAACAACACACCGTGGTGCGCCAATGAAATTTCACCCGGACGCGGGTCTGAACCTCCGCCGACCATGGCGGCCGAGCTGGCGCTGTGGTGGGGACTGCGGAAAGGACGGTTGCTGTCGAGTTGTTGCTGATGATTGGGCAGGAGCGAACGCAATGCCCAGACTTCGACCAATTCGTCTTCGGTCAAAGGCGGAAGGATACCGGGCAAACGTTGCGAAAGCATGGATTTGCCCGTTCCCGGAGGGCCCATCATCAGTAGGCTGTGTCCGCCTGCCGCGGCGATTTCCAAGGCGAGGCGGGCAGTATGTTGGCCTTTGACATCAGCTAAGTCGGGTATTTTACTTTGTTCAGACGGCCTTTGTGGCAGTTTGCATTCGGTTTGTGTCAACGGTTCGATGTCGTTTAAATGGGCGGCCACTTCGCCCAAAGAACGCGCGCCATAAACTGCAATGCCACGCATGACGGCAGCCTGTTCGGCATTTTCTTGCGGCAAGACGAACGAACGGCCGGCCTGCATTCCCTGCCATGCCATGGCCAGCGCGCCGCGTACGGGACGCAGCAAGCCGGACAGCGCCAATTCTCCGGCAAACTCATATTGCGCGAGCTTTTCAGGGTTGATTTGTCCCGATGCGGCAAGAATGCCCAAGGCAATCGGTAAATCGAAACGGCCGGATTCTTTGGGGAGGTCGGCCGGTGCGAGGTTGACGGTAATTTTCTTGGCGGGGAAGTCGAAGCCGCTTTGGATGATGGCGGCACGCACGCGGTCGCGGCTTTCTTTGACTTCAGTATCGGGCAAACCGACGATATTGAAATGTGGCAAGCCGTTGGCAAGGTGGGCTTCCACTTCGACCAACGGCGCGTTCATACCGCTTAAGGCGCGGCTGTAAACCAAAGCAAGCGACATGTTTCAGACGGCCTTATTCGGCGGCTTCGGTTTGTTGTGTGATTTCGGCAACTGCTTCTTCGGCAGCGGCTTCGGCAGCTTTCAAAGCAGCTTCTTCAGGCTCTTGGGCGGCTTCGAGTTTGGCCAAACGGGCTTCCAATTCGGCCAGCTTGGTACGGGTTTTAATCAAAACCTGTTGTTGGATGTCGAATTCTTCTCGGGTTACCAAATCCATGCGGTTGAACGCGCTGCCGAGCATGGCTTTAACGTTTTTTTCCATGTCTTTGGCAGGGCTGTTGGCGATGGTTTCGCTGATTTTGGAGCTGACTTCTTCAAAAAGTTGTTTGCCGAACATAATCCGTATCCTTTATTCAGAATGTATATAGAAATTCAAGTGGCTATTGTATAAGGAAAAAGGCCGTCTGAAAACGGGAATTTTGAGACGGCCTGTACTTTCTATCGTAAATATTCCGTGTCTTTTAACGCTCAACACGAGCTTCAAAAACAGGCATCAGCCATGCGCCGCCCGTGAAGCCTTTGCATGAACCGGTGGTGTGTTCCTCACTGCGGACAAACGTTTTACCGTCCCATACCGCTGCATTGCTTGTCCAGCAGTCGCCTATGCCGCGGCCTTTGAAGCTGCCGCTAAGGGTGGCTGTTTTCTCATCGAATCCGCCGTGCCCGCCGTATGTCATTGGTGGTAGCACTTGTTCGATTTTGGTTAATTTTTTGTCGGCAATGACATAGTAGCCGCTGGTTTGATAGGCTCCGCCGATACAGACGGCCTCCACTAAAACTTGTTGTTTATTGAGCGGATAAATATTTAGGCTGCGGTTCCAATCCATGTGCTCTTTATCATGCAGGGCCGGGCAGTAATTCTCGTCATTTTCAGAAACGCGGTTGCTGTTGCGCAGCAGTTTCATGACGGCGCTGTGGCGCGGTGTGTCTTGTTCCAGTATATCGCCTGCTGTTTTCGGTACGGCAACGGCACGGATAACGGGTTTGGGTTGCGGATTGAGGACTGTCTGACTGCTGTTGCCTTTGCGTATCAGCGCGGAAGGTGTGTTCAGACGGCCTTGGAATTCGTCCGCTTTCAACATTGCTGCCGCCGCGCCTTTGTCGGACAAGTGCCATTCATATTTGCCGGCGCGGATGCTGATTTTGCTTTCTTTTTTCAATGCTTCGAGCAAGGCGTTGGTTTGCGCGCTGCTCAATTTGCCTGTGCCTTTTTTATTCAACGCCAATTTGCCCAGTGATTTACCGTTCAATACCAATTCGTTGCGGGTTGCAATGCTGGCGAGTTGTGCTTCATCGTCATGAAATGGCAGCAGGGAAACTTCGCCGGCCACGGCGGCGTTCGCCCCCGCTTTTCGGGTAAACAGGATGGAAACCGGCGTTTCTGTTTCATCCGTCTGATATCCGGCAAGACGGCAGGTGCCGGTATTGTCGCAGGCAATGTCCCAGTCTTGGTAATTTTGATAAAAGCCTTGAGGTGGAGCAGCCAGTGCGGTGGCAGGTAAAACAGCCAGCAGCCATTCTTTCATGATGCATTCTTTCAATTTTATTTATATAGATTCACAAAGGCGGCATAGCAATCCAAAATTTGTTACGCTGTTTTGTGAAAATATCGTTCGTAAAAAGGTTTGAATATTTAGATGTAAAAAAGGCCATCTGAAATGTCCTTTCAGACGGCCTCCATGCTTTTTTATACGCCTGCGGCTGCTTTCAATGCGGCTGCTTTGTCGGTACGCTCCCAAGTAAACTCAGGCTCTTCGCGGCCGAAGTGGCCGTAGGCGGCGGATTTGCTGTAAATCGGGCGCAAGAGGTCGAGCATTTGGACGATGCCTTTAGGGCGCAGGTCGAAATGTTCGCGAACCAGGGCAATCAGTTTTTCTTCGCTGATTTTGCCTGTGCCGAAAGTATCGATGGAAATCGAAGTCGGTTCGGCAACGCCGATGGCGTAGGAAACTTGGATTTGGCATTGGGTTGCCAAACCGGCGGCAACGATGTTTTTCGCAACATAGCGGCAGGCATAGGCGGCGGAACGGTCGACTTTGGACGGGTCTTTGCCGGAGAACGCGCCGCCGCCGTGCGGAGCAGCGCCGCCGTAGGTATCGACGATGATTTTACGGCCGGTCAAACCGCAGTCGCCTTGCGGGCCGCCGATAACGAAGCGGCCGGTCGGGTTGATCAGGTATTTGGTTTCGTCGGTCAGCATTTCAGACGGCAGAACCGGTTTGATGATGTGTTCGATCACGGCGTTTTTCAGCTCTTCGTAACCGATAGACGGATCGTGCTGGGTGGACAGGACGACGGTGTCAATGCGTTTTACTTTGCCGGTTTCGCTGTCGTAAACCACGGTCAGTTGCGCTTTGGCATCAGGACGCAGCCAAGGCAGGCGGCCGTCTTTGCGCAATTCGCTTTGGCGTTGCATCAGGCGGTGGCTGTAATAGATGGCAAACGGCATCAGGGTAGGGGTTTCGTCGCAGGCATAGCCGAACATCAAACCTTGGTCGCCAGCGCCTTGGTTCAAGTCGATGCCTTCGCCTTCGTTCACGCCTTGGGCGATGTCGGGGGATTGTTGGTCGTAGTACACGCCGACTGCGCAGCCGTTGGCGTCAAAGCCCAGCTCGGACGAGTTGTAGCCGATGCGTTTGATGGTTTCGCGTGCGACTTTGATGTAGTCCACTTGGGCGGTGGTAGTAATTTCGCCTGCCAATACGCACAAGCCTGTGTTGACCAAGGTTTCAGCGGCGACACGCGCTTTGGGGTCTTGCGCCAAGATGGCATCCAAAATCGCATCGGATACTTGGTCGGCAACTTTATCCGGATGGCCTTCGGATACCGATTCGGAAGTAAACAGATATTCGCTCATTGCTATTCTTTCATTAAAAACAGGCTGCTGTGTTTTCAGACGGCCTTTTATTTCGGGCAGCGGAAATCATAACAAAAACTCCGCTTTTTCTCTATACAAGTGAGAAACATTCGCACTTGCCTACTGTTTCGGAATCCTGTTGCGCGTTTCTTACAGGCAAAAAAATTCCCGCATTAAGCGGGTTTGGATTGCTCTGGCGAGCCACATCGGTTTTTCAACCGTCCACCTTACCTTTCCGTTTGAAAAGCAGGTTGGCATGGAATTCCCAACTCTTAATGCAGCGCGGATAGTAGCAGAAAAGCAGGTGTGCCGCAATATATTTGCCCGAAGTCTGTTTTGTTCAGACGGCCTGTTTCGTTTACAATCTGTCCACTTCATTTTGGTAAACCCTTATGCAAACGCTTGTTACCTTTGTTTTTAAATTTTTGGCCGCGCTGCCTTTGGCTTGGTTGCACAAATTAGGCAACCTGCTCGGCAGTTTGGGTTTCCGCGTGCTGTCGAAAGATCGCCGGCGTGTTTTTGAAAACATGAAACTTGCCGGATTGAACCCGACGGACGAGGCGGTGAAAAAAGTCTTCCGTGAAACGGCAAAAGGCGGCTTGGAATTGCCGGTGGCGTTTTTCAGACGGCCTGAGGAAATTGAAAACTTGTTTGTCAGCGTCAACGGTTGGGAACATGTTCAGACGGCCTTGAGCGCGGGCGAGGGTTTGCTGTTTATCACGCCGCACATCGGCAGCTATGATTTGGCGGGCCGCTACATCAGCCAGCAGCTGCCGTTTCCGCTGACGGCGATGTACAAGCCGCCGAAAATCAAGGCTTTTGATGCGGTGATGCAGGCAGGGCGCGTGCGCGGCAAGGGCAAGACTGCGCCGACCAGCATTCAGGGCGTCAAACAAATCATCAAGGCCCTGCGCGGCGGCGAAGCGACCATTGTGTTGCCGGACCATGTACCGTCTCCAAAGGAAGGTGGCGACGGCGTGTGGGTGGACTTTTTCGGCAAACCAGCCTACACCATGACATTGGCGGGCAAGCTGGCGCAAGTCAAAGGTGTGAAAGCTTTGTTTTTCTGCGGCGAGCGTCTGCCCGACGGTAAAGGCTTTGTCTTGCACATCGAGCCATTGCGCGGCGAGTTGAACGGCGATAAGGAGAACGATGCGCGCGTGATCAATGAAAATACCGAATATTGGATACGCCGTTTTCCGGAACAATATTTGTTTATGTACAACCGCTACAAACATCCCGAAGGTGCGCCTTTCCCGCCGCCGGAAGTATAGGCTTGCCGAATGTAAAAAACCTGCTTGGATTCAAGCAGGTTTTGTATTTGGTCGGAATGAGAGGATTCGAACCTCCGACCCCTTCGTCCCGAACGAAGTGCGCTACCGGGCTGCGCTACATTCCGAATGTGGGGAATTATAGGATGGGAGAGGCCGGTTTGTACAGGGGGTCGATAAATAATTAATAATGGGGCTGACGTAGATTAGCCCTAAATTC
>NZ_KV830201.1:0-54577 GCF_001836705.1 Neisseria sp. HMSC061B04 | reverse complement strand
GGAATTTAGGGCTAATCTACGTCAGCCCCTTAATAATAGTCGGATTCCAAGCCCAATCTATTTTTTTCGATAAAATAGAAAGAACTAGACCACTACCTATCAAAGCAATTTGTTCACGAATAGACAACAACATTTGTGATTTGGTAGCACCAAAGATTTCATTAACTTTTTTTTGATGTTCTCGACTGATTTCATACATTTTTGACAAAATGACAGCTATTGTTGCAGTGTTAATAGCCATCAAAGTAACCAGAATATTGAGCAAATTGTCCTGCATGAATTCTCTGACAAAAGAAATCCCAAATAATGCTTGAATGGCACAAATAACCACAGCAATGACAAAAGATTTGGCAAAGGTGTCAGCAATAGTTTTAATCATTTTCTCTACAAGAATCTTGAATTTTGTCAACAAGGTTATAGGGGTGATATTCAATAGTAATCTCATCAACCGTTAAACTAGAGTGTTCAGTTTTGACGTTGGTAATTGCTTTGACACCTTTATACTTTACTCTAATATTTCCACCTCCTTTACTGCTGTAATCTACCAGTTCAGGAAGTTGCGGCATACTGGGTGAAATATTCAAAGTACCATTTTCGGGAGCAGTCAAAGCCAATTCTGTTGTGGCAGAATTGGACATTTTAGCTATGGCTTTTAATTCTTCACTTAATGACTGAGAAATAGAAGCCATGTTAGGTGTAACTATTTTGAAGATAACCTTTTCTAAGTTGCGACCTTCAATAAATTCCCAAAAGGATTTCTTATCAAATATCGGATTGATTTGCACATTTAAATTATGAATAGCAAGTATTTCATTTAAACGTTTTTCCAAGGTTGCTGCTAATGAATTAGTACTATGAAATGCTATTGGTCGATATTCAATAGCAATAATTTGTTGCTCTGGGTCATTCCAAATAAGTACAAACGCACTTGGCCAATTTTCTTCGGAAACCGATTCAAAATTTTCTGTTTCTCTCTTCAATCGCTTACGTGTAGCAACTTTAAATACAAAAAGTTGCTCACTTTCATCTGCATGGGTACTTGGGAAAATTTGCTTAATTCTTATCTTTCTAGCCGTTTCTTCATATAAATTCAAATCACTCTGCAGGATAAGATTATTAAAGGCTTCGATAAAAAATGCATTTTTATTTTGGATTACTTCTTCAACTGTCATATCCCCAAAAGGCAGACGTTCTTGAATGCGTTCATTCGGAATAATTTGATAGCGATATAAGTGAAAAAGACGGTTAGCCATAATTGATTGAACTCAAGAATAAAACAAGTTCAATCATAACATGATTTAATATAGAAATAATGGTTACTCTAACCCGATTACAGTACCTGAAGCAGCCGAAATCTTGTGTCTAGGTTTCGGCTGTTGGATAAATGGGTTATTTTGTAAAGGTCTTAGCTTGGGTAGCAGCAGTTTCGGCAATCAGATCAAGGAAGACCAACGGCTTTTTGCCGATATTTTTGAGTGCGTGGGACTGGCCTGGGCGGGCGATGGTAATGTCTCCGGCGCCGACTTCGGTTTGTTTGCCTTCGCTGTCGGTAAACAGGCCTTTGCCGGATACGATGATGTAAACGTCTTCATTGCCAGTATGTTTGTGTTGGCCGATGGAAGCGCCCGGTGGTAATGTGAGCCAGCCGATTTCTTTGAATGCGTCTTGGTCGGCGGTTTGATGGCGCGTGAAGGCAAAGCTGCCGAGTAGCGGGCCTTGACCTCCGGCTGCGTTTTCGCGGTTCCATTCTGCTAAGTCGGCTTGTTTGTACACTTGGATGCTGCGGTCGGTGGGGGTGGTTTGTTCGGCAGCTTGAGCGCTTATGGATGTGCCGAGCAGAAGGGCGGCAGATAATGCGGCAAATAGTGGTTTCATGGTGGTTCTCCGTTTGTCAGGTTGAGTCAGATAATGCGGATTCCGTTTTCAGACGGCCTGCGGGGTTGAAATGTGTAACCCCGCAGGCTTCCCCCCAAGATTTATTTCACATTGCGCAGATAGTTCAACAATAAAGGAACAGGGCGGCCGGTCGCGCCTTTTTCGCTGCCTGATTTCCATGCCGTACCTGCGATGTCGAGGTGCGCCCACGGGTAGTCTTCGGTGAAGTAGGACAGGAAGGTGGCGGCGGTAATCGTGCCTGCACCGGGCGTGCCGATGTTGGGAATGTCGGCGAAGTTGGATTTGAGCTGGTCTTTGTAGGTTTCAAAGAGCGGCAGTTGCCATGCTTTGTCGTCCACGTTGCGGGAGGCGGCAAGCAGGCTGTCGATCAAATCCTGATTGTTGCCCATCACGCCGCTGACGTCATGACCCAGGGCGATGATGCACGCGCCGGTCAGGGTGGCAACGTCGATGACGGCTTTAGGTTTGAATTGCTCGGCGTAAGTGAGCGCGTCGCACAAAATCAGACGGCCTTCGGCATCGGTGTTCAACACTTCAATCGTCAGGCCTTTCATGCTTTTCACGACGTCGCCCGGTTTGTTGGCTGCGCCGGAAGGCATGTTTTCGCAGGTGGCGACGACGGCGACAAGGTTAATCGGCAGTTGCAGTTTGACGGCGGCGCAGAAGGTGCTGATGACGGTTGCCGCGCCACACATGTCGAACTTCATTTCGTCCATGTTCAGACCGGGTTTGAGGGAAATGCCGCCGGTGTCGAAGGTAATGCCTTTGCCGACCAATACCACAGGCGCAGCTTCTTTGTCGGCTGCACCGAAATAGCTCAGTTCGACCAAATATGGGTCTTCGACGCTGCCTTTGGCGACAGACCAGAACGAACCCATGTTTTCTTTGATGTAGTCTTTTTCAATGATTTTGGCGTGTGCGCCCAGTTTTTCGGCTTCGGCTTTGGCGGTGCGTGCTAAAAATTCGGGCGTGCATTCGTTGGGCGCGGCATTGCCCAAGTCGCGGCAGAGGCTTTGTCCGTAAACCTGCGCTTCGGCAACGCGCAGGGCTTCTTTGACGGCGGCTTCGTGTGCGCTGTGGAACACGGCTTGTGCAAATTTGGCCGGTTTGGCTTCTTTTTTGTAGCGGTCGAAACGGTAGGCGGCGTTGCCGAACGCGATGGCGAAGGCTTCGGCAACGGCAGCAGCTTGCGCTTCTTCAAAGGCATGAACGTCCACATTGACCGTTTCTTGGTTTTGCGCCCATTTGGCGGCCTCGGCGGCGGCTTTGTTCAATGCGGCGCGGTCGGTTTTTTCGAGGCGTGCGACGGCAATGGCTTGCAAACCGTTGTCCGTCGGGATTTTGGTGTCGGCGAAATTTTGACCTTCTTCAAGGGAAGCGAAGAGGGCGAGGGCAGTCGGGTTGCTCAGTTGCGATGCTTCGGCGCAGACAAATAATTGCGCACCTGCCTGTTGAGCCTGCAAAGTTTCGGCTTTTGTGCTAAATTTCACGTTTATTCTCCTGATTGGAACGGTTGTCGGTTATTCAGACGGCCTGTTGACCAACCGTCCGAACAGATGAAAATCATTGTACTCCATTTGTGTCATGCCGTCTGAAGCCTTATTAATAAATATAGGTTGCCCATAAACCGTAGACCACACTCAATCTTATGATTTACCAAAGAAACTTTATTAAAGAACTTTCCTTTACCGCCGTCGGCATCTTTGTCGTCCTCTTGGCGGTATTGGTGTCCACGCAGGCGATCAACCTGCTTGGCCGCGCAGCCGACGGGCGCGTCGCCATCGATGCCGTGTTGGCCTTGGTCGGCTTCTGGGTCATCGGCATGACCCCGCTTTTGCTGGTGTTGACCGCATTTATCAGTACGTTGACCGTATTGACCCGCTACTGGCGCGACAGCGAAATGTCGGTTTGGCTCTCCTGCGGATTGGCGTTGAAACAGTGGATACGCCCGGTCATGCAGTTTGCCGTGCCGTTTGCCATTTTGATTGCCGTCATGCAGCTTTGGGTGATGCCGTGGGCAGAGTTGCGCAGCCGCGAATATGCCGAAATCTTGAAGCAGAAGCAGGAATTGTCTTTGGTGGAAGCCGGCGAGTTCAATAACCTGGGCAAGCGCAACGGCAGGGTTTATTTTGTCGAAACCTTCGATACCGAATCCGGCATCATGAAAAACCTGTTCCTGCGCGAGCAGGACAAAAACGGCAACGACAACATCGTTTTTGCCAAAGAGGGCAATTTTTCGCTGACCGACAATAAACGCACGCTTGAATTGCGCGACGGCTACCGTTACAGCGGTACGCCCGGCAAAGCCGATTACAACCGAGTTTCTTTCCAACACCTCAGCCTGATTATCAGCACCACGCCCAAACTCATCGACCCTGTTTCACACCGCCGCACCATTCCGACCGCCCAACTGATTGGCAGCAGCAATCCCCAACACCAGGCGGAATTGATGTGGCGTATTTCCTTGACTGTCAGCGTTTTGTTGCTGTGCCTGCTTGCTGTGCCGCTTTCCTATTTTAATCCGCGCAGCGGCCACACCTACAATATCCTGATTGCCATCGGTTTGTTTTTGGTTTACCAAAACGGGCTGACCTTCCTGCGCAATGCTGTGGAAGACGGCAAAATTCATTTCTGGCTCGGACTGCTGCCTATGCACATCATCATGTTTGTGATTGCCGTCGTCCTGCTGCGCGTGCGCAGTATGCCCAGCCAACCCTTCTGGCAGGCGGTTGCCAAAAGTCTGACATTGAAAGGCGGAAAATGAACCTGATTTCACGTTACATCATCCGTCAAATGGCGGTTATGGCGGTTTACGCCCTCCTAGCCTTCCTCGCTTTGTACAGCTTTTTTGAAATCATCAACGAAGTCGGCGATCTTGGAAAAGGCAGCTATAACGGCGCAAAATTGGGGCAGTATGTTTTAATGCAGATGCCTGCGCGCGCCTATGAACTGATGCCGCTCGCCGTTTTGATCGGCGGCCTGATTTCCCTCAGTCAACTGGCTTCCGGCAGCGAGCTGACCGTTATCAAAGCCAGCGGCATGAGCACCAAAAAGCTGCTGTTGATTCTGTCGCAGTTCGGTTTGATTTTCGCCATTGCCACCGTTGCGCTCGGCGAATGGGTTGCCCCCACGATGAGCCAAAAAGCCGAAAACATCAAAGCTGCCGCCATCAACGGCAAAATCAGTACCGGCAATACCGGCCTTTGGCTGAAAGAAAAAAACAGCATTATCAACGTACGCGAAATGCTACCCGACCATACGCTTTTGGGCATTAAAATTTGGCAGCGCAACGATAAAAACGAACTGACCCAAGCGGCGGAAGCCGAATCAGCCGTTTTGAATCCTGACGGCAGCTGGCAGCTGAAAAACATCCGCCGCAGCGTATTGGGCGAAGATAAAGTTGAGGTCTCTACTGCGACTGAAGAAAACTGGCCGATTTCCGTCAAACGCAACCTGATGGACGTATTGCTCGTCAAGCCAGACCAAATGTCTGTCGGCGAATTGACCACCTACATCGACCATCTGGAAAAAAACAACCAAAATACCCAAGTCTATGCCATCGCATGGTGGCGCAAGCTGGTGTATCCCGTTGCCGCATGGGTCATGGCGCTTGTTGCCTTCGCCTTTACGCCGCAAACCACGCGCCACGGCAATATGGGCTTGAAACTCTTCGGCGGTATCTGCCTCGGTTTGCTGTTTCACTTTGCCGGACGGCTCTTCGGCTTTACCAGCCAGTTGTACGGCGTGCCACCGTTTTTGGCCGGCGCATTGCCAACGGTTTTGTTTGCACTGTTGGCGGTGTATCTGATACGCCGTCAGGAAAAAAGATAAGGCAAAATCAACTTCAGGCCGTCTGAAAGGCAATCTTCAGACGGCCTGAGTATTTTGTGTGCAAAAAACAAAATGCTAAAGTAAAATAATACCTTTCCAAACTAATGCGGCTATTGAAAATGTCCCAAACCATCTGCTTGAATATGATTGTCAAAAACGAAGCGGCAATCATCGAAGAAACACTGGCCAATATCACCGACCACATCAAACTTGACTACTACGTCATCAGCGACACCGGCTCGACCGATGATACCGTCGGCGTGATCCGCCGCTTTTTCGATGCAAAGGGCATCGCGGGCGAGATTCATCATGATGGTTGGCAAAATTTTGCATACAACCGCAATCAGGCTTTGAAACATGCAAAAGACAAAACCGATTACGTGTTGATTTTTGATGCGGACGACCGCTTTGAAGGCAAATTGGAATTGCCCGAGCTGACTGCCGACCGCTATCGCCTCCGCATGCGAAATGCTACGGGCAGCGTGGTTTATTACCGTCCGCTGTTGTTGCGCAATGACGGTACATTCTACTGGCGCGGCGTGTTGCACGAGTTTATCGAAACCGACAAACAAGATACCAGCGAAGCCACGCTTCATGGCGACTATATGGTTCTCAGCGGCCGTTTTGGCGCGCGCAGCAACATGGCGAACAAATACCTGCTTGACGCGGTTTCTTTGGAAAAAGCGTTTTACAGCCCCGAAGATGAAGACCTGAAACCGCGTTACGCCTTTTATGCGGCACGTTCTTATTGGGACTCCGATATGCCCGAGCGTGCGAGCGAATGGTTTAAAAAACGCATCGAGTTGGGCGGTTGGGTCGAAGAAGTAACGGTTTCTTACCAACAGCTGGGCGAGTGCTACAAATTAATGGGCAAACGCGATGAAGCTTTGGCAACTTGGCTGGCAGGCTACGATTACAACCCGCGCCGTGCCGAGTGTCTCTACCTTGCGCAAACCATGCTGCGTCAGGAAGGAAAATACCGCATTTCCCATGCAATCGGCCTGATGGCGAAACGTATCCCATTCCCGAACGACGATATTCTTTTTGTCCAAAGCAATGTTTATCAGTTGGACATCGATTATGAATTGTCGGTTACCGCCTATGCGGCCGGCGATTTGCGCCAAGGCTATGAGTCTTGCCGACACTTGCTCTTGCTGAATGTACGCGAGGCATTGACCACGGTGACCATGCAAAATATGTGGCTCTACCGCGAACACGCGCAAACTGAAACACGCGAAGTATTGGAGCAGCTGGTGGCCGTAATGCAGCCTTATGCCGCGCAGGGCGGACGTTTGGCAGAAGTAACCGAATATTTTGCCGATATTTTGAAAAACCGTTAATCAGCACTTTGACCCAGCCGTCAGGCCGTCTGAAAGGAAATTTTTTGAGTAAGCGCAATCTGTTTTCCGTCGATAAATCTTTGGAACAGCCCGAACGCGTCCTCTTGGTTGGCGTAATGCTGACGGCGGACTATTCCGGCGCAAACGAAACGCGCGAGCGCGGCTTTCAGACGGCCTTGACCGAAGCGGCAGAATTGGTGAGCGCAGCCGGCGGCGATTTGGTTTCTATCGAAACCTCACGACGCGACAAACCGCATCCGGCTTTGTTTGTCGGTACGGGCAAGGCGGAAGAGTTGGCGGCAGTGGTTAAGCAGCATGATGTCGGGCTGATCGTGTTCAACCACGAACTCACGCCGACACAAGAGCGTAATCTGGAAAAAGAGCTTCAATGCCGCGTACTCGACAGAGTGGGTTTGATTTTGGCGATTTTTGCCAAACGCGCCCAGTCGCAGGAAGGTAAGTTGCAGGTGGAGCTGGCCCAGCTGAACCATTTGAGCGGACGGCTGGTGCGCGGTTATGGACATTTGCAAAGTCAGAAGGGCGGTATCGGCTTGAAAGGGCCGGGCGAAACCCAGTTGGAAACCGACCGCCGTTTAATCGGACAAAAAATCACGGCATTGAAAAAACAGCTTGCCGATGTCCGCAAACAACGCGCCACACGCCGCAAATCGCGCATGAGCGGCCGTCTGAAAACCTTTGCCATTGTCGGCTATACCAATGCCGGAAAATCCAGCCTGTTCAACCGTTTGACCAAAGCGGACGTATTAGCGAAAGACCAGTTGTTCGCCACTTTGGATACCACTGCGCGTCGGCTTTTTCTGTCGCATGAGGCGAGTGTGATTTTGACCGATACCGTCGGTTTCGTCCGCGATTTGCCGCACAAGCTGGTGTCGGCGTTTTCCGCTACTTTGGAAGAGACGGCGATGGCGGATGTGCTACTTCACGTCGTCGATGCATCCAATCCCGATTTTGAACGGCAGATGGACGATGTCAACGAAGTCTTGGAAGAAATCGGCGCGCATGAAATTCCGCAATTGGTGGTGTACAACAAAATCGATTTGCTGCCGTCGGGTATGCGTGAAGCAGGCATTTTGCGCGACAACTCCGGGCATGCCGTCGGCGTGAATGTTTCCGTTGCCGAAAGTTTAGGCTTGGACGGTTTACGCGAAGCGATGATTGAATTGGCCGTACAGCCAAGTGCTTGATAGTATGGAATGAAACAAGGCCGTCTGAATGTTCAGACGGCCTTACCGTAAAATTTTAAATCCGAGGATTATGCCGACAGAGGGCTTTTCTTTTTGAACACGCTTTCGTAAAGCATCCAAGCGGCGAGGCTCAGGTATATGGTGCTGGACAAAATGCCGATAACGGCAAAGATAGGCATAAGGCGATCAATCATGGTGAGGTTTCCCAATAAGTTAGTGTTATAAGTAAATGTGTGTTTTTTATTTCCGTCTTCGCGGAATGGCTAAAGTATGCTGCGTAAATGGATTGAGGTCAATAAAAAATGTATTTGGATTTTTAAAAAAGTTCCATTTTTACATTAAAATAATTGGAAGTTTTTAAGGATAAACGGTATTTATATGTTACCGTTCATCATTTGATAAACGGTCAATACTTTGTTTTCCATATTTTTTATAAAATTCGATAGTCTATTAATTCAAAAGTAAATGAAATGAGGCGGAAAAACGCTTTTTGCTAAAATGTAACACCCTGAAACGATTGTTTCAGGCCGTCTGAAAAATAAATCGAACACATGATGACATCTCCCACACATCCTAAAAAAAACTGTTTCCATTGCGGACTTGAAGTCCCCGAGCATCTGCATCTGACGGTTCGTTTTGAAGACGAAGAACACGAAACCTGCTGCGCCGGTTGCCAAGCTGTGGCGCAGAGTATCATCGATGCAGGTTTGGGCAATTATTACAAACAGCGTACCGCAGACGCAGAAAAATCCGAATTGCCGCCGCCGGAAGTGTTGTCGCAATTAAAGCTGTACGATTTGCCCGAAGTGCAGGCGGATTTTGTCGAGGTCGGCGCAGGGGATGAGCGCGAGGCAGTGTTGATGCTGGGCGGCATTACCTGCGCCGCGTGTGTGTGGCTGATTGAGCAGCAGTTGTTGCGTATGAAGGGCGTGGTGCGCGTGGATTTGAATTACAGTACCCACCGCTGCCGCGTGGTGTGGGACAGCGCCCACATCGAATTGTCGGATATTTTGCTGAAGATCCGCCAAACCGGTTATACCGCCGCGCCTTATGATGCGCAAAAAATCGAAGTGCAGGCGCAGAAAGAGCGCAAGCAGTTTATCGTCAGATTGGCCGTGGCCGGTCTGGGCATGATGCAGACGATGATGTTTGCCCTGCCGACTTATTTTTACGGCGGCGACATCGAGCCGCTTTATTTGGAAATCCTGCATTGGGGCGGCTTTTTGATGGTGTTGCCCGTTGTGTTTTACAGCGCGTTGCCGTTTTACCGCGGCGCATGGCGCGACTGGAAAAACCGCCGTGTCGGCATGGATACGCCGATTGCCATTGCCATTGTGATGACCTTTATCGCCGGTATTTACAGCTTGGCTACTAACGCAGGGCAGGGCATGTATTTTGAATCCATCGCCATGTTGCTGTTTTTCCTGTTGGGCGGGCGTTTTATGGAACAGATTGCCCGACGCAAAGCAGGCGATGCGGCGGAGCGGTTGGTCAAACTGGTTCCGGCATTCTGCCACCGTTTGCCGTCTTATCCGGAAAGCGAAGCCATCGAGGAAGCCGCAGTCGTCCGCCTCAATATCGGCGATACGATTGTTGTGAAGCCCGGCGAAGTCATTCCGGTGGACGGTACGGTTTTATCCGGCGAGAGCGAAGTTAACGAAGCCATGTTGACCGGTGAAAGCCTGCCCATTGTGAAAAGGCCGTCTGAAAAAGTAACCGCCGGCACGCTCAATACCAGCAGTCCTTTAATCATCCGCACCGACCATACCGGCGGCAACACGCGCCTGTCCCATATCGTCAAGCTGCTCGACCGCGCGCTGGCGCAAAAACCGCGTGCCGCCGAGTTGGCCGAAAAATACGCGTCCAGTTTCGTGTTTGGCGAGCTCTTGCTTGCGATTCCCGTTTTTATCGGCTGGGCTTGGTATGCTGATGCGCACACCGCCTTGTGGATTACCGTTGCCCTGCTGGTCATTACCTGCCCATGCGCCTTGTCGCTTGCCACGCCGACCGCACTGGCCGCTTCGACTGGCGCACTTGCCAAAGACGGTATTCTTATCAGCGGCAAACAAAGCCTGGAAACGCTTGCCCAAATTGACAATGTCGTGTTCGATAAAACCGGTACGCTGACCAAAGGGCAGCTTTCCGTCAGCCGTATGTTGTCCGCAGGCCGTCTGAACGAAATCCAAGCCCTTGCTATCGCCCAAGCATTGGAACAGCAATCCGAACACCCCATCGCCCGTGCCATTTTGAACCATACGCTTTCAGATAGCTCTGTATCCGCGCTTGATGTGAAAGTGCAACAACGGGTCAACCGTATCGGACACGGTGTCAGCGCGCAAATCGAATTTGATGGTGAAACCCAAGTTTGGGCTTTGGGCAAAGCGGCGTTTGTTTCGGAAATTGCCGGTCATCTGCCCGAAGCCTTTGCCCATATCGACCACACAGGCGGCATTATTTTCTTGGGCAATCAAAGCGGTTTTCAGACGGCCTTTTTGCTGGAAGACCAAATCAAAGACAGCGCCGCCGAAATGTTGCAAAACCTGAAACAACACGGCATCCGTCTGCACCTTTTAAGCGGCGACCGACAGGCTACCGTCGCCCAAGTCGCGCAAGAGCTGGGCTTGGATGCCTATCGTGCCGAAGCCACGCCTGAAGACAAGCTGGCTTATGTAGAAAATCTGCAAAAACAAGGACGTAAAGTCATGATGATCGGCGACGGGATCAACGATGCCCCCGTCCTTGCCCAAGCTGACGTATCGGCCGCCGTGGCCACGAGTGCCGATGTAGCGCGCGATGGTGCCGATGTGGTTTTGCTCAATGATGATTTGAACGTTTTGCCCGTGATGATGGAACAGGCACGCCGCACCCATCAAATCATCCGCCAAAACCTGACTTGGGCGAGCGCATACAATTTGGTTGCCGTTCCGCTGGCCGTGTTTGGTTACGTGACCCCGTGGATCGCCGCGCTCGGCATGAGTTTCAGCTCGCTGCTGGTGTTGGGCAATGCCTTGAGATTGTTGAAAACCAAAAAGGCCGTCTGAAAACGGCAGATCCATTGCCTAAACGAAAGAATACGCCATGCCTAAAGCCACTTTTTATACACACGTCGCCCAACCGGCCGCCTTTGCCTGCCGCCTGATTGCGCGCGCCATACGCGATGGCGGGCAGATTTTGGTGTGGTCGGATTCTGCCGCGGCAGTGCAGCAACTCGACATTGATTTGTGGCAGCAGATTCCCGAAAGCTTTATTCCGCATGAAGTCTGGCTGCCTACCGACCCCATGCCGTCTGAAACGCCGGTATTGCTTGCGTTTGGAAATGCACTGCCGAATATTCCGAAAGATTGCACGGTTTTAAACCTGTCTGCCGATTTTTGGAGCCAAGCCCCGGCCATTCCAAACCGTATCCTCGAAATTGTGGGCAACAGCTTAGAAGATTTGGCCGAAGCCCGAGACCGTTTCCGAGCTTATCGTCAGAGCGGATTTGAGATTGAGCATTTTTCGAGAGAAGGAAAGGATTGAGGATTAAAACAGCAAAGTTTTAATCAAAAAGCCGTCTGAAACAATAAAGTTTCAGACGGCTTTTTGATTGGCTGGAATTAGTTGCCCAAGTCGAATGCTTTATGCAGAACGCGGGTGGCCAGTTCCATGTATTTTTCGTCAATCAGGACGGATACTTTGATTTCGGAAGTTGAAATCATTTGGATGTTGATGCCTTCTTCTGCGAGGGTGCGGAAGATTTTGGCGGCTACGCCGACGTGTGAACGCATGCCCAAGCCGACTGCGGAGACTTTGCATACGGTGTCATCGCCGTCGATGTAGGCTGCGCCGATGCTGTCTTGGCGTTGTTGCAGGATTTCGATGGTTTGTTTGTAGTCGCTGCGCGGTACGGTGAAGGAGAAGTCGGTTGTGCCTTCGCTGCCGACATTTTGGATGATCATGTCGACTTCGATGTTGGCATCGGCAACTGCGCCGAGGATTTGGTAGGCAACGCCGGGTTTGTCGGGTACGCCGCGTACGTTGATACGGGCTTGGTTTTTGTCGAATGCGATACCGGTTACGGCTGCTCTTTCCATGTTGTCGTCCTCTTCAAAGGTAATCAGGGTGCCGTCGCCGCCTTCTTGCAGGCTGCTGAGTACGCGCAGGCGCACTTTGTATTTTCCGGCGAATTCTACGGAGCGGATTTGTAAAACTTTTGAGCCGAGGCTGGCCAATTCGATCATTTCTTCGAATGTGATCGTGTCCATGCGGCGTGCTTCGGGTACGACGCGCGGGTCGGTGGTGTAAACGCCGTCTACGTCGGTATAAATTTGGCATTCGTCGGCTTTGAGGGCTGCGGCAAGTGCAACGGCGGAGGTATCGGAGCCGCCGCGGCCGAGGGTTGAGATATTGCCTTCGCTGCTGATGCCTTGGAAACCGGCTACGATAACGACTTTGCCCTCGGCGAGGTCGGCACGCATTTTTTCGTCATCGATGCTTTCGATGCGGGCTTTGGTGTGGGAAGTGTCGGTTTTGAGGGCAACCTGCCAGCCGGTGTAGCTCTTGGCGTCGACGCCGATGTCTTTCAGGGCCATGGCCAGCAGGCCGATGGTTACTTGTTCGCCGGTGGCAAGGACGACGTCCAGCTCGCGCGGATCGGGATGTTCTTGCATTTCGTGCGCCAGGGCGACCAGTCGGTTGGTTTCGCCGCTCATGGCGGATACGACGACTACGATGTCGTGTCCTTCGGCGCGGGCTTTGGCGACACGTTTGGCTACGTTTTTGATGCGTTCGGGCGAGCCTACTGATGTGCCGCCGTATTTATGTACGATTAACGCCATGTTTCGTGCTTTCTTGTGGGGTTTGTCGGGCAGCTTGGTTTGCTGGAAAAAGGGTTATTATTACTATTTTTTACATGAAATTCAAGGATGGGACGCGCTTTTTTGAGTAAATGTGCATAAATGGACGGGGTTAAAAAAGGCCGTCTGAAATCTTTCAGACGGCCTTGCTGATTATAGGGCCAAAAGGGCGGCCTTTTGGTGTTGGACCAATTCGGCAATGCCTTTATGGGCTAGGGCAATGAGTTTGCCCAATTCTTCGATGCTGAACGGTGCACCTTCGGCCGTGCCTTGAATTTCGATGATTTTGCCGGATGCGGTCATGATGATGTTGACGTCGCTGTCGCAGCCTGAGTCTTCGGGATAGTCTAAGTCCAGAAGCGGTACGCCGCCCACCACGCCGGCAGAAACGGCGGCAACGGCTTCGCGGATGGGGTTTTTGCTGATAAGGCCGTCTGAAAGGAGCTTGTCCACGGCGATTTGCAGGGCAACGTAGGCGCCGGTAATGGAGGCGGTACGCGTGCCGCCGTCGGCTTGGATGACGTCGCAGTCAATCAGGATTTGGCGTTCGCCGAGTTTTTCCATATCGACGACGGCACGCAGGGAGCGGCCGATCAGGCGTTGGATTTCTTGTGTGCGGCCGGACTGTTTACCTGCGGCGGCCTCGCGGCGCATACGGGAGGCGGTGGAAGCCGGCAGCATGCCGTATTCGGCCGTTACCCAGCCTTGTTCTTTACCGCGCAGGAACGGTGGGACATTTTCGTCGATGGAGGCGGTGCAAATCACTTTGGTGTTGCCGCACTCGATGAGGCAGGAGCCGTCGGCGTGGGGAAGAAAGTTTGGGGTAATTTTGATGTTGCGCAGGCTGTCGGCGGCGCGGCCGGTGCGTGTGTAGTCGCTCATGATGGTCCTTTGGGGAAATAAAAAACAGGTTGCCTTGAATTATAGAGGAATTTGGCGGCAAAGGCCGTCTGAAAATCGGCGGTCGGGTGTGTTATAGTATCCGTACTTTCACTCGTATTTGGAAACGGAGTAAAACCATGGCTACAAGACGAAATATTCAAATCCACAGCATGACCGGCTTTGCCAATGCCGCAGGCGAATGCGGCGGCAAGCGGATTAATTTGGAAATCCGCGCGGTCAATCATCGTTATTTGGATGTCCAATTCCGTATGCCGGAAGAGTTGCGCTATTTGGAAGGCGCGTTGCGCGAGCAGATTGCCGCGGCCGTGGCGCGCGGTAAATTGGAATGCCGCATCCAGCTGCAGGATGCCTCCTCGGGCGGACAGACTTTGGAGGTCAATCAAGATTTGGTTGTCCAACTGGCGCATTTGAACAAAACTTGGCGCAAGGAACATGATTTTGCCAAATTGAGCGTGGCCGATGTTTTGCGTTTTCCCGGCGTTTTGGCGGGTCAGGGCGAAGACGCCGAGGCTTTGGCCAAAGGCGTTAAAGATTTATTGACCAGCGCTTTGAAAGAGTTTGCAGCCGCCCGCAAACGCGAGGGCAAAAAGCTGGGCGAGCACCTGCTGCAACGTCTGGACGGCATGGAAGAGATTGTGGACGCTTTGAACGAATTGTTCCCCAGCCTGCTGCAGGCGCATATGGACAAAGTCAAAGCCCGTTTGGCAGAAGCCGTCGGCAATATCGACAATGACCGTTTGCAACAGGAATTTGCTTTGTTCATTCAGAAATCTGATGTGGATGAGGAATTCAGCCGTTTGCGCACCCATATCGCCGAAGTGCGCCGCATCGTTACCGAAGGCAAGGGCAGCGTAGGCAAACGTTTGGATTTCCTGATGCAGGAGCTCAACCGCGAAGCCAATACCTTGGGCAGCAAAGCCATCGCCGCCGAATGCACGCAAGCTTCGGTTGAACTGAAAGTCTTAATCGAACAAATGCGCGAACAGGTTCAAAATATCGAATAAATCGATAACGAACAGATAGAATAAGGCCGTCTGAAAAGTTTTCAGACGGCCTTAATGCTACTGTTTTGCTTTTGAAATTTGTTGCAAATCCCAAATCTGTATTAAAACAGGTGTAGATTGAGTGGAAAATCTAACAAATATCTTTGAATTTGAAAAAAGCTGGACAGGACTTAATAGTCTTTCAAAGTGCCATTATGATTCATCGGGCGTCAAATACCAAACCATAAATTTGTAAAAGCTACTCCAATGCCTTAGCTGATCTGTACCTAGCAAGTGTTGCTCACCCAAGCCATAATCCCAAACGCTATTATCTTCAGTATTGTAAAAATAACTCCCTTCTCCTTCCCCGGTTGTAAAGAGAATATAATTTTTTGGGATATCCCAATACTCATGAGCCATGATTGCTCCATCAAAGCTGTCAGGTGAACATGGATCAACAAGTTCACTATAGCTACCAATTAGTGATCCTAAAAAATATTTGGTATAAAGCTCATAAAATTCACTATCAGGTCTTACGCCCAAAGATAATAAAACATCATGGGTAAGTTTTTGGTCATCTAAATTTTTCTTTATTATTTCAGGATGTTTCTGCTGAGATAATAACAACTCAACCTGCTCTTTTAAATTCATTTTTTATTTCCTTTTAAGTTGTTGTAATTTAACTTCCCTGTATCGCTTTGGTCTTTTGCAAAATTAAATTGGAGGCATTTAAAACATAAGACATCACTATTTTTCTGGCGGCAAAGACTACTTGATACTTATAAGCTACGATTGTCGTTATATTTTATGTTTAATTTGATGAAATGACAGTTTTTCTATTTTCATTGTCAGAGTTATATGAATAAGTTAATATCTGTTAACTTATGGCAATTATTGTCATGATAAGAACATACAAAGGAGTAAAAACATGAACTTTCTGACCGCAATCAGTCGGCAAATGACCCGCTTCACCGCCCTGATCATCATTCTTGCCTCCATTATCGCCTTTATCGAACCTGTCACTTTTTCATGGGTAAAAGGCGATACGCAAGTCGTCGTACTCGGCATCATCATGCTCGGCATGGGCATGACTTTGGGCAAAGAAGATTATCAAATTCTGGCGCAGCGTCCGCTCGATATTTTTATCGGCGCAATCGCCCAATATACGATTATGCCCCTGCTCGCCATTGGTATTGCCAAAGCCTTCAATCTTTCGCCCGGATTGACGCTGGGTTTGGTTTTGGTCGGTACCTGTCCGGGCGGCGTTTCGTCCAATATCATGAGTTTTTTGGCTAAAGGCGATGTTGCCTTTTCAGTCGGCATGACCACGGTTTCCACCGTCCTCGCACCTGTGATGACGCCGCTGTGGATGACTTATTTGGTCGGACAAACTGTCGAAATGGACGGCTGGGGTATGTTCAAATTTATGCTGCTTGTAACGCTTTTGCCTGTTGTCATTGGTTCGGTGGCCAATATTTTGCTGCACAAAAAACACTGGTTTGAAGACGTGCGCGCGATTATGCCGGCTGTTGCCGTTGCCGCATTCGCGTGTATTGTCGGCGGCGTTGCGGCCGTCCACGGTCACCGCTTCGCCGAATCCGCTTTGGTCATGATACTCGCCATTGCTGCCCACAACATCGGTGGCTATATCCTTGGCTATTACAGCGGCGCGTTAACCGGTATGAATACTGCTAAAAAACGCACCCTTGCCATCGAAGTCGGCGTACAAAATGCCGGACTTGCCACCGGTTTGAGCGCCAAATTCTTCCCCGGTAATGCCGAGTCTGCCGTTGCCGCCGCTGTTGCCTGCGTTTGGCACTCCGTATCGGGAACGATTTTGGGCAATTTGTTTGCCTGGTGGGACAAGCGTAAGCAATAAGCCGGTAAACATTGCCAAATAATAAAAGGCCGTCTGAAAAGGTTTCAGACGGCCTTTTGATTGTTTTTGAAATCAATGCGCTTTATGTGTCGTGCCGTACACGATTTTGTCCGTTAACGCCATGGCAAGGGCGGAAATCAGGAAGCAGATGTGGGTAATACACTGCCACATCATTTGTTTTTCGGTCAGGTTGGCGGCGTTGAGGAAGGTTTGCAGCAGATGGATGGATGAAATGCTGATGATGGACATCGACAGCTTAACCTTCAAAACCGATGCGTTGACATGGCTGAGCCATTCGGGCTGGTCGGGGTGTTCGTTAACGTGGAGGCGGGAAACGAAGGTTTCGTAGCCGCCGATAATGACCATGGTCAGCAGATTAGCAATCATCACAACGTCAATCAGGTTTAACACGGCCATCATGATGGTGTTTTCGTCCATGATGCCGAGATTGGTGACCAAATGCCATAAGGATTTGAGGAATTTGTAGGCGTAAATGCCTTGGGCGACAATCAAGCCCAGATAAATCGGCAGTTGCAACCAGCGGCTGGCGAAAATAAAATGCGCGAAGATGCCCATTCGTTCATGGGCTGTGCGTTTGGTCGGGGTGGAATGTTCCATAAAATGTGTTGTGTGTAGGAAAGATAAGGGGCGGCATTTTAATGGAAAAGTTTTTAAGCTGCAATTTGAGTGGCTGAATTTAAAAAGAAAGGCCGTCTGAAAACAGGATATTGCTCTTTTGTTTTTCAGACGGCCTGGTAGGTTGTCAGGACAGGCAAATACGCGCAAAATCGCTTTGCTTTTTAGAGATGGACATTATGCTTGCAGATTCGTTTTTTTATTATCTGGTGTTGGTCGGCTTTACCGCAGGGTTGATGGATGCGGCAGTTGGCGGCGGAGGGCTGTTGCAGATTTCCGGATTATTCAACCTATTGCCAAACGCTACACCTGTGGCCTCGGTGATGGGTGTCAATAAATTTGCTTCCTGCTGCGGCACGCTGACCGCGACGGGGCAATATCTGCGCCGAATCCCCGTACCATGGAAAATGCTGCTGCCTGCCGCGGCGTTGGCATTTGCCGCTTCATATTTGGGCGCGAAAACGGTGGTGTATTTCCCCGTGCAATACATGAAACCGGCAATGCTGGTCATCATGATTGCCATGTGTCTGTACACTTTTTTGAAAAAAGACTTGGGGCAGACGGTGCGCACTGAAAAGCTGACGCGCCGCGAAACTTTATGGGGCTTGTTTTTCGGCGCATTAATTGGGTTTTACGACGGCGTGTTCGGGCCGGGGACGGGGGCAGCCTGCTGGCTTTTGTGTTCGTCCGCTTTTACGGCTATGATTTTTTAGCGGCTAACGCCTCGGCAAAGGTCATCAATTGGACGATTAAAAATGGAATGTTATTACGGTAAATGATTTGAGACGTTCTAACAACTGGAAAAAACGATTCATGAGTACATTCATTATTACAACCATGAGCGCATTCAGGGGAAACTAAAAGGACTGAGCTCTGTGAATTACAGAACTCAGTCCTTGAACTAAATCAGTCTAACTTTTGGGGTCAGATCATTTTACGGAGCTTTTTTTGTTGTGTGCTTTAAGCCATTTTTGCATTTGTTCAATTTCCGCTTGTTGTGCGTTAATAATATCCTCAGCAAGCTTACGCATCTCAGGATCCTTTCCGTATTTTAATTCAACTTCCGCCATTTTTACTGCGCCAATATGGTGTGGCAACATACCTGCTGCAAAAGCAACATCAGGATCTTTATATTGCGCAGCTGCCATCATGTCTTGATTCATTTGATTCATACCTTGCATTAATTCTTGTTGCATTGCAGAATCTGTCGACATTGACATATTCATGTGTGCTTGATGCGGTTGTTCATTAGCTTGGGCATAATTTGAAATTGCAACAGCGCTAAGTGTGATAAAAGTCATAAGTTTTTTCATGTTTTTCGCCTATGTGATAACTGAAGGAGCACAAATCATAAACTTTGACCTAAGGTTAAAGTCAACATTTATTCCGAAAATGTTTGGTGAGGTGCTAAAAGCTAAAATAAGACAATATTTGAGCTGCGTTACGGATTTATGTTGCTGCTGTGTCTGACCATTGGAAAGTTTGCTTGGGATTTATTGGGTTGATATTGAACGAAAAAAAGGCCGTCTGAAAGTTTCAGACGGCCTTTGCGTTTTACAGTTTAACCGAATGCTCGCGTGTTTCGTGGAACACGATGTCCGGCCAGCGTTCTTGCGTCAGATTTAA
Organism: Neisseria sp. HMSC061B04; assembly: GCF_001836705.1. Classification (NCBI taxonomy): domain Bacteria; kingdom Pseudomonadati; phylum Pseudomonadota; class Betaproteobacteria; order Neisseriales; family Neisseriaceae; genus Neisseria; species Neisseria sp. HMSC061B04. Next base: position 35,443 of record NZ_KV830201.1, on the reverse strand, counting down.
GTTTACGCGGTTAGGCGCAAGGTAGGCGAGGTTGCCGCCAGCGTCTATCGACAGATTGCCTGCGTTGGCTTTTTCAAATTCCGCCAGCTTTTTCTTGTCTTCGCACGATACCCAGCGCGCCGACCAGATGGATGCGTTGTCGAACACAGCTTCTACGCCGTATTCGTTGGCGAGCCGCGAGGTAACGACTTCAAACTGCAACACGCCGACCGCGCCCAAAATCAAATCTGCGCCGCTCATCGGTTTGAAAACCTGTACTGCACCTTCTTCGCCAAGCTGTTGCAAACCTTTTTGCAGTTGCTTGATTTTCAGCGGGTTTTTGATGCGTACACTGCGGAACAGTTCGGGCGCAAAGAAGGGAATGCCGGTAAATGCCAGTTGTTCGCCTTCGGAGAAGCTGTCGCTAATTTGGATGTTGCCGTGGTTCGGAATGCCGATGATGTCGCCGGCGTAGGCTTCTTCCACCAGCTCACGGTCGTGCGACATGAAGGTTACCACGCTGGAGGCGGCGATTTCGCGGTTGATACGCAGGTGTTTCATCTTCATGCCGCGCTCGAATTTACCGGAGCAGACGCGTAAGAACGCGATGCGGTCGCGGTGTTTCGGGTCCATATTGGCTTGGATTTTGAAGATAAATCCGGAGAATTTCGGCTCGTCCGGTTCGACCATACGCACGGTCGCGTCGCGCGGTTTCGGAGCGGGTGCCCATTCAATCAATGAATTGAGGATTTCCTGAATACCGAAGTTGTTAATCGCCGAGCCGAAGAACACGGGCGTGAGTTCGCCGGCGAGGAATTCGTCGAGATTGAACTCGTTGGAAGCCGCCTGTACCAATTCGATTTCGTCGCGCAACTGCTGGATTTCCAACGGAAAGCGTTGTTCCAATTCAGGATTGTCGATGCCTTTGATGATGTCGAACTCGTGCGGCAGACGTTCGCCACCTGCATCGAAGAGATAGATTTCATCGTTCAGGATGTGGTACACGCCTTTGAAGTTTTTGCCCATGCCGATTGGCCAGGTGACGGGCGCGCAGCGGATTTGCAGGATGTTTTCCACTTCGTCCAGCAATTCCAAAGAATCGCGTACTTCGCGGTCGTATTTGTTCATGAACGTTACAATCGGCGTGTTGCGCAGGCGGCAGACGTTCAAGAGTTTGATGGTTTGCGCTTCCACACCTTTTGCTGCGTCAATCACCATCAAGGCGCTGTCCACGGCGGTCAAAACGCGGTAGGTGTCTTCGGAGAAGTCTTGGTGTCCCGGCGTGTCCAAGAGGTTGACGGTGTGGTCTTTGTAGTCGAACTGCATCACGCTTGATGCCACGGAAATGCCGCGCTGCTTCTCGATTTCCATCCAGTCGGAAGTGGCGAATTTGCCGGTTTTCTTGCCTTTTACCGTACCCGCGCTCTGAATCGCACCTGAAAACAGCAACAGTTTTTCGGTCAGCGTGGTTTTACCCGCGTCAGGGTGGGAGATGATGGCAAACGTGCGGCGGCGGCGCACTTGGTCGAGGATTTCTTGGGACATGGTTTTCTTTGCAAAAAGTTTCAGGCCGCTTTTTCAGACGGCCTGAAGGATATGGGTGTTGGGAAACAGGCTAAAATAAGGGCGTGTGCGACACGCCCTGCAATAGATTGAAAGATGCGGAATTGTACAAAAAAATGCTTGATAATTCAATGTTTGCACCAAACCGAAGGCCGTCTGAAAAGTTTCAGACGGCCTTATGCTATGAATCGATGATTAAATATCCATCGGTTTCCATTCCGCGCCTTTTACCGGCGGCAGCCATGATTGCGTACCGCTGGAGGCAAATCCCCACAAGGTGTCGGGGAGGCCGTAATGGTCGGCACGCGTCGGGTCGAGTTGCGTTTCGATTTCAGCTTCGCGGCCTTCGCGGATTTGCGTGGCGATGTGCGGATTAATCATCATGGTTTTGCCCAAGGCGATAAATTCTGCCCAGCCGGTTTCATAGGCGGCCAAAATTTGATCGGCGGTAAACAGGTTGCCCACGCCGATAAGCGGCAGTTTGCCGTTGATGCGCTCGTGGATAAACTGCATGCGGGTTTGGGCGGTATCGCCGCCGCGACGAATTTTTTTATCAAATTCCCACAGGGAAACGTGCAGATATTGCAGCGGTTTTTGTACCAATGCGTCAATCAGTGCGCCGGTTTCGGTCATGGTTAAGCCGTCGTCGCCCGGTTCTTCGGGGGAGAAGCGGTAGCCGATAATGAAGTCGTCGCGCTGGTGTTTTTTACGGACGGCAACCACGGCATCGATCACGGCAAGCGGGAAGCGCATTCTGTTTTCCAAGCTGCCGCCCCATTGGTCGTTGCGGCGGTTGCTTTGGGCAGAGTAAAACTGTTGGATTAAATAGCCGTTCGCGCCGTGGATTTCCACGCCGTCAAAACCGGCACGAAGCGCCAAATCGGCGGCTTGCGCATAAGAGGCGATGAGTGCTTTGACTTCTTCCGCCGTTGCTTCGCGTGCGTGTTCGGCTTCGTTGGTGGAAGCGCTGATTTTGTCGAGACCGTCCAAAAGGTTATCAATGGCTTTGGAACCGCCGTGATGGATTTGCAAAATCGCTTTTGCGCCTTGCTGTTGCAGGATTTGTGCGGTTTCTTTCAGGCTGCCGAGGCAGTGTTCGCCTGTGGCTTCAGGTTGGCCGTGAAAGGCTTTGCCGTCTTTTTGAACCAAAGTGGCGGCAGTGATAAACAGGCCCATATCGCCTGCGCGGTTGCTGAGGAAGGTGCGCTCTTGGTCGCTGATCAAACCGTCGGCTTGTGAGCCGAAATGGGTCATGGGGGCGACGGCAAGGCGGTTTTTGATGGTTACGCCGTTATTGAGGGTGTATGTTTGAAAGAGTGGGGCGTATTTTGGATTCATGAGATTTTGCTCTTGATAAGTGAATGGTTGGCAGAGGATTGGGCCATTCGGGAATTTATCAAGTAAACAGGCCGTCTGAAAGGTTTCAGACGGCCTGTTTATTCTTTAAGCCTTAGGATTAAAGATTAGGATTGACGATGATTTTTACTGCGGATTCGTTGTTGTGGATCAAGCGCTCGAAGCCTTCGGAAATCAATTCGTCCAGTTTAATGCGTTGGGTGATGAAAGGCTCAAGGTTGATTTTGCCTTCTTCAACCAATTTGATGGTTTCGGCGTGGTCGTTGCAGTAAGCGATGGTGCCGCGCACGTCCAGCTCTTTCATCACGACGCTGTGGACGTTGATGGTAGCGGGGTGGCTCCAAATGGATACGATGACGACTTTCGCAGTCGGACGGCAGGCTTCGACCATGGTGTCCAGCACTTTGTTGACGCTGGTGCATTCGAATGCGACGTCCACACCTTCGCCGTTGGTCAGTTTTTTCACTTCTTCAACGACGTCGACTTCGGACGGGTCGAGGATGTAGTCGGCCACGCCGGCTTCGCGTGCTTTGTCTTTACGCGCTTTGCTCAATTCGGTGATGATGACTTTGATGCCTTTGGCTTTCAATACGGCAGCCAACAGCAAACCGATTGGGCCTGCGCCGCCGACCAATGCGACGTCGCCTTCTTTCGCGCCACTGCGTACATAAGCATGGTGGCCGACAGACAGAGGCTCAATCAAAGCAGCTTGGTCCAATGGGATTTTGTCGGAAATAGGGTGTACCCAACGGCGTTTGACGGCGATTTTTTCAGACAAGCCGCCACCGCAGCCGCCCAAGCCGATGAAGTTCATGTCTTTGGAGAGGTGGTAGTTGCTGCCTTCGCCGGTCGGTACGTCGTCGCGGATGATGTAGGGTTCGACAACAACGTGTTGGCCGACTTTGATGTCGTCCACGCCTTCGCCTACGGCATAAACCACGCCGGAGAACTCGTGACCCATGGTGACTGGCGCAGACTCGCCGGAGATTGGGTGCGGATGGCCGCAAGGCGGAATGAAAATCGGGCCTTCCATGAATTCGTGCAGGTCGGTACCGCAGATACCGCACCACGCAACATTAATGCCGACAGTACCCGGAGCGACGGTTGGCTCGGGAATGTCTTCGATGCGGATGTCGCCTTTGTTGTAAAAACGTGCTGCTTTCATTGTAACGCTCCTTTTTTAAAGTGGAGGCCGTCTGAAAAAGACGGTCAATTGGGGAAAGGGAAGCAGTGTGGCGTGTGAAGTATTTTTATTGATATGTTTTATGTTTGTTATTTTACTACTGATAATATGGAAATGGTTTGTCTTTGCTCAAATTAAAGTTTGTAAATGAAAAAAAGGCCGTCTGAAAAGGATAATCTGTTTTCAGACGGCCTGGGGGCAATAGTTTGAATGCGTTATGGTGTAGGATTGTTACTTTTGCCGCGCTTCAAATGTTTTTGGTAGGCGATGACGTAGTCGGCCTTGCTCAAGCCCGCCAATACGCGGATGTGGGCGGCGGCGGATTTAGACATGGATTCCAAGGTATAGCCGCCCTCCAGTACGGAAACGACACGTCCCTGACAGCTTGCCGTTGCTTGGACGATTTTGTGCGTCAGCCAGGCAAAATCGGCTTCATGCAGGTTCAGACGGCCTGTTTCGTCTTGTTTGTGCCCGTCAAAACCTGCCGAAAGCAACACTAACTCGGGGCGGAAGGCTGTGAGCTTGGGCAGCCATTGTTCGCGGATGGTTGTGCGGAAGATACGGCTGCCTGTGCCCGGTTTGAGGGGCGTATGCAGCATATTTTTATTTCCGGCGTATTGTTCCGCCTGAGGGAAGGGGAAGATGTCGGTTTCAAACAGGTTGAAAAACATCACGCGCGGATCGTCTTGGAGAATCTCCGCCGTACCGTCACCGAAGTGGACGTCGAAATCGATGACGGCGATGCGTTGCAGGCGGTATTGGGCAATGGCGTGCATCACGCCGGCGGCAACGTTGTTGATCAGGCAAAAGCCGCCGGCGCTGTTGCTGTGGGCATGGTGGCCTGGCGGGCGGATGGCGCAAAAAGCATGCCAGGCCTTTTTGTTCATCACCATGTCGACTGCCTTGACGACGGCGCCGGCCGCAAAACGGGCGGCTTGGAGGGAGTCGTGGCAGATGACGGTATCGTCGTCGATACGGTGGATTTTACCAGGGAGCGGCTGGGCGGCTTCCAACTCGTGCAGATAGTTGCGCGAGTGGACCAATGCCAGCTGCGCATCTTTGATTTCCGGTGCTTCGGCGGTTTGCAGGCGACGCCAAATGCCTTCTTGTTTTAAGGCGGTTTGAATGGCGCTGATGCGTTCGGGCCTGTCGGGATGGTTGGGCCCCGGCTGGTGCTGTAGGAATATCGGATGCGAAATCCATACGGTGCGGGCGTTTTTGCCAAACAAACGGCGCAGGCGGGTACTGATGCGCCAAAGGATTTTTTTGAACATGGAACAGTATGTGTCGGACAAGTCGTAAAGACTGCTAAATATGGTTAATAAATACGGAAATACTTGGAAATTTTTCAGACGGCCTTTAGAATAGCTCAATTTTGCAGTCCAACCAATGTGTTTGATTGCAGTGTGCAGTTTTTTACTTAATCTAAAACTTGAAAGAACGGATATATTATGAATCAAGCAGTGGCTCAATTTGCCCCTTTAGTGCTGATCATGGTGGTGTTTTACTTCCTGATTATGCGTCCTCAACAAAAGAAATTCAAAGCGCACCAAGCGATGTTGGCCGCTTTGAAAGTCGGCGATAAAGTCGTTTTGGCGGCAGGTTTCAAAGGCCGCGTGACCAAAGTCGGCGAGCAATTCTACACTGTCGATATCGGCCAAGGTGCGAAAATCGAAGTGGAAGTTGAGCGCAACGCAATTGCCGCGAAAGCCGAATAATCCGTTTTTTTGCAAAAAGCCGCCTCATTTTCCGAGCGCGGCTGTTTGCCTTTATAAATAAAGCAAAGGTTTACCATGAACCGTTATCCTTTATGGAAATACCTGCTGATTGCGTTCACGATTGTGGTTGCGGCTGTTTACTCGCTGCCCAACCTTTTCGGTGAAACGCCTGCCGTACAGGTATCGACCAACCGACAAGCCATCGTGATCAACGATCAAACCCAGTCTAAAGTGGATGCCGCGCTGAAGCAGGCAGGTATTCAGACTGATGGTATGTTCATCGTCGACAACTCGTTGAAAGTGCGTTTCAAAGATACCGAAACGCAATTGAAAGCGCGCGACGTCATCGAAAATACTTTGGGCGAGGGCTATATTACCGCGCTCAACCTGTTGGCAGACAGTCCTGAGTGGATGGCGAAAATCAAAGCCAATCCGATGTTCCTGGGTCTGGACTTGCGCGGCGGCGTGCATTTCACCATGCAGGTGGACATGAAAGCCGCGATGCAGAAAACGTTTGAACGTTATTCCGGCGACATCCGCCGCGAATTGCGCCGCGAAAAAATCCGTACCGGCACGGTGCATCAGACTGAAAACGGTCTGACCGTGCCTTTGCAAGATGCTGCCGATGTACAAAAAGCCTTGCCTCAGTTGCAAAAATTGTTCCCTGAAGCCACGCTGCTGCCGGACGGCAACAATATCGTGCTGACTTTATCTGAAGAGGCAATCAATAAAGTACGTTCTGATGCGGTGAAACAAAACATCAATACGTTGCACAACCGTGTGAACGAATTGGGCGTAGCCGAACCGGTTATCCAACAATCCGGCCTTGACCGCATTGTCGTACAGCTGCCGGGCGTGCAAGATACTGCTAAAGCCAAAGACATTATCGGCCGTACCGCGACTTTGGAAGTGCGCATGGTGGAAGACGATCCGATCAAACTGCAAGAAGCCTTGAACGGCAATGTGCCGACCGGTTACGAATTGCTGTCAAGCGGTGGCGATCATCCGGAAACCATCTTGGTCAACAAACAAGTTGAACTGACCGGCGACAACATCAACGACGCGCAACCTAGCTTTGACCAAATGGGCGCGCCTGCCGTGAGCCTGAGCCTGGATAGTGCGGGCGGTAGCATTTTTGGCGAATTGACTTCGGCCAATGTGGGTAAACGTATGGCTATGGTGTTGATCGACCAAGGTAAATCCGAAGTCGTTACCGCGCCAGTCATCCGTGCCGCCATTACCGGCGGCCGCGTAGAGATTTCCGGTAGCATGACGACAGCCGAAGCCAACGATACTTCATTATTGCTGCGTGCCGGTTCGCTGGCCGCGCCGATGCAGATTGTCGAAGAACGTACCATCGGCCCGTCTTTGGGTAAAGAAAACATTGAAAAAGGTTTCCACTCTACCTTGTGGGGCTTTGCCGCTGTTGCTGCATTCATGGTGATTTACTACCGCTTGATGGGTTTCTTCTCTACCATTGCCTTGAGTACCAATATCTTGTTCCTGGTGGGTATTTTGTCTGCCATGCAGGCAACGCTGACCTTGCCGGGTATTGCCGCCTTGGCCTTGACCTTGGGTATGGCGATTGACTCCAACGTGTTGATTAATGAACGTATCCGTGAGGAACTGCGTGCCGGTGTCGCACCGCAGCAGGCCATCAACCTCGGTTTCCAACACGCTTGGGCAACCATTGTCGACTCCAACTTGACCTCTCTGATTGCCGGTATCGCTTTGTTAGTATTCGGTTCCGGCCCGGTACGCGGTTTTGCGGTTGTACACTGTATCGGTATTCTGACTTCGATGTATTCATCCGTGGTCGTGTTCCGTGCTTTGGTCAACCTGTGGTACGGCCGCCGTCGCAAATTGCAAAATATTTCCATCGGTTCGGTATGGAAGCCGAAAGCTGAAATGGCAGAAGGCAAGGAGTAAAACATGGAATTATTTAAAATCAAACGCGATATTCCGTTTATGAGCTACGGCAAACTGACGACTTTTATTTCGTTGGTTACGTTTATCGCCGCCGTGTTCTTTTTGGTAACTAAAGGCCTGAATTTCTCCGTCGAATTTACCGGTGGTACGGTGATGGAAGTCCAATATCAGCAGGGCGTGGATGTGAATAAAACACGCGAACGCCTCGATACGCTGAAAATGGGCGATGTACAGGTTCAGGCATTGGGTACGAACAAGCACATCATGATCCGCCTGCCGAACAAAGAAGGCGTAACGTCTGCCCAGCTGTCCAACCAAGTGATGGATTTGCTGAAAAAAGACAATCCTGACGTTACCTTGCGCCAAGTCGAATTCATCGGCCCTCAAGTCGGTGAAGAATTGGTCACCAATGGTTTGATGGCATTAGGCTTCGTGGTGGCAGGTATCATTATTTACTTGTCCATGCGTTTTGAGTGGCGTTTTGCAGTATCGGCGATTATTGCGAATATGCACGATATCGTGATCATTCTCGGCTGTTTCGCCTTCTTCCAATGGGAATTTTCATTGACTGTCTTGGCAGGTATTTTGGCAGTTTTGGGTTATTCCGTGAACGAATCTGTGGTGGTGTTTGACCGTATTCGTGAAAACTTCCGTAAGCCGCATATGCGCGGCCACACTGTGCCGGAAGTCATCGACAACGCAATTACCGCTACCATGAGCCGTACCATCATTACCCACGGTTCGACCGAGGCAATGGTTGTTTCGATGCTGGTGTTCGGCGGTGCGGCCTTGCATGGCTTCTCTATGGCGCTGACCATCGGTATCGTGTTCGGTATTTACTCTTCCGTATTGGTTGCCAGCCCGCTCTTGCTGATGTTTGGTTTGAGCCGTGAGAACATTGCCAAAGAAGTGAAGAAAAAAGAAGAAGTGGTAGTTTAATCGCTGCAATAATTCGATAAAGGCCGTCTGAAAATTGATTGAATCAGTTTTCAGACGGCCTTTTGTATTTAAATTTCAGAATGTTTTGTTTTAATGAAATCAGAGGGGATAAATGTGAAAGAAAAAGAAAAAATAGGAACAATATAATTTTGTGATGAATCAAGTTTATTGTCTGATATGCCCTTAATTGCTTGTCAGTCCCAATATTTTAAAACATAATACTTTTGCCCCCGATGCTGGAGTTTTACTACAAGTACATGATTTGCAAAAAATCTGTCGGGTGTGCAGACCCTGCCAATCAACCTCAAAAAAGGAAGGTTAAGAATGAAAGTAACCAGTTTCGGCGAAGTGCTGTGGGACGATTTTCCAAACGGAAAGGTATTGGGTGGCGCCCCCTTGAATGTTGCTGTCCGTTTGCAGTCTTTGGGTATCGATGCTGCCATCATCAGCCGTCGCGGTGATGATGCCGACGGCGAGGAATTGCTGCGCCAGGTCCAAAGCAAAAACGTCAATACTGATTATTTGCAGGTTTGCCACGAATGCGCGACTAGTTTGGTAAAAGTGCATTTGGACAAGTCTGGCAGTGCGTCTTATGAGATTGTTTATCCTTGCGCGTGGGACAGGATTTCGAATGATAATGCGGCAATCAAACGAGTGGCGGAATCCGATGCTTTTGTTTTCGGCAGCTTGGTAACCCGTGACGAGGTTTCGCGTAAAAGCCTGGATGTTTTATTGAAAGAAGCCAAATTCAAAATTTTTGACGTTAATCTGCGCAAGCCGCATTACGATATTGCCCGCTTGTTGGAGACCATGAAACAGTCCGATATGGTCAAACTTAACGATGATGAGTTGTATGAGTTGGCTGCGGCTTACGGCTCTCCTTATCACAGTATCGAACAAAATATCAGCTACCTTGTTAAGCTGACGGGTGTTAAAATCTTGTGTGTGACTTTGGGCAGCCATGGCGCGGTTTTGTATAAGGACGGCGAGATGTACCGTCATTGCGGTTTCCGCGTTAAAGTGGTGGATACTGTCGGCTCGGGCGACAGCTTTCTTGGCGGTTTGACTTACAAGCTGCTCAATAATGCGCCTCCTCAAGAAGCCATTACTTTTGCTTGTGCGTTGGGTGCCTTGGTTGCTTCGCGTCATGGTGCAACGGCGGATATTTCTTTGGAAGAAGTTGAAGCGTTTATGAATCCTGCTTGATATTTTGACAAGAGACGTAAAAAGGCCGTCTGAAAACCATTAAATCAGGTTTTCAGACGGCCTGAGTATTTTCAGGCTTTACCAATAAGTGGTAAAACATTCCAAGTTGGTATTTTTCGGGCTGCTGCCTTCTTCGGTCGGCGAACCAATCATCATTAGGCCGATGATTTTGTCTTTGTCGGCACACTCAAATGCTTCGCGCAATAATGGGCTGTTGACCCACATGCCCGTAATCCAAACATTGTCGAAACCTTGAGCAGAAGCAGCCAGTTGTAAAGCATAGGCGGCGCATCCGGCAGTCAGCATTTGCTCCCATTCGGGTTTGGGTTTTGCCACTTCACGGTTTGGCACGAATGTAACGCCGATAATCATGGGCGCCATGTTGCCGACACGTTCGGCTTTTTTCATGGCGTCATCGCCGAAGTTGAGTTCGGTAACGGTCTTGCTCAAAAGTCCGCGGAAACGTTCCAAGCCGGCCTCGCTTTGAATCACAGTAAAGCGGAAAGGGCGCATATTGCCGTGATCGGGCACTTGGGTTGCCGCTTGCAGCATTTGTTCCAGTTGCTCGGCATTGGGTGCCGGAGCCGTCAGTTTTTTGGAAGAGCGACGTGTGGTCAGAAGATTTAAGGCATCCATGTTTTATTCTTTCTTGTGAACTTGAATGAGAATAATTATATAGCGGAAAGATAAATAAATCAGCAAAAGACTGAGGCCGTCTGAATTCAGGTTTCAGACGGCCTTTGGGTTTTACAGGATACCGTTGTTTTGCGTATTTTCAGTAATCAGTGCTTTGCTGAGTTCGTCGGCGGTGTAGCTCTTACCGCTTTCAAATACAAAGCTGTCGATATTATTGTTGGCAATATCATGGATGGTCAGGGTTTCGCCTGTATCTTTGATGGTTAAGACCCAATCATCGCCGGTTTTTAACTGTAAATCTTTCAGCGTGAGCCCTTCTTTGAAGTGGACTTGGGTATCGCTGCCACCATACGGATTAAATGTGTCATTGCCGCTGTTTCTGCCAAACATGATAACGGTGTTGTCGGCACCCGGATCGGTAATGGTGTCGTTGCCGCCGGCCGTATCGACGATGTTGATGCCGCGGCCCAAAGTAATGGTTTCATCGCTGCGGTTGCCCCTGTATTCGACAACAGAAGTATAACGCGACAAATCTAAATCGCTGTTGTCGCTATCGGCATGGATGGTGTGGTTGAGGTTGTTGTACACATCCCGGTTGAGTTCTTCAACGGGTTGGCCGGTGTATTGGACGATGTTTTTGTTGCCGATCATGTGCGGGATAGACAACTTGAAGTGGTTGATCAGCTCGCCCGTGCTGTATGAGGCATTGCCGTCAAACTGAAACTCGGAAATCGCACCATAAATGCCGCTTTGGTTTTTGATGGTTAGAACATCGTCTGTGCCTTTGATACGGATATGCCAAGTGTCGCCATCCAGCAGGGGTGGAGATACAAATTGGTTGCTGTCGGGCAGGTCGGCAATCCCGGTTTTGTCGTAACCTTTTTCAACGGTAATTTCAAGGTCGTCAAGGGTAATGCCGCCGCTAAATTTCACGGTGTTGGCGTTGAGCGTATGCAGGCCGGCCTCGTTGTCGAAACCGAAGTTGTAGTCGAAAATGGTGTCGTGTCCGTAACCTTTTCCGAAAACATAGGTGTCGTTGTGTTCGCCGCCTTCCAGATAATCATTGCCTGCGCCGCCGTCGAGTAAGTCTGCGCCTACATGGGCATAGAGTTTGTCGTTACCGTTGCCGCCGTAGAGTTTATCGTCGGAAGCGGGTTCGTTGCCGTAATAGGTTTCGCTGTGTTCGCGCAAGATGTCATCGCCGTCGTGGCCATAGAGGATGTCTCGGCCGTCGTTGCCGCCGTCGATTTCATTGTTGCCTGCATCGCCATGCAAGGTATCGTCGCCGTTTGTACCGACAAATTTGATGGTTTCAGCTTTCAGGGCTTGGAAGGCTTGTTGGAACTGCGCGGCAGTGTAGGTTTGGTCGCTGAACTGGAAACGGTCGATGGAAACGCTGCCATCTGCGCCGATTTGGTTTTGAATCAGGGCTGAACCTTGCTCCGACGTAATTTCCCAGCTTTGGCTGCCGTCGTCGTTATGAATGGTCTTCAGGTTGAGCTTGGCATTGTTCAGGCCGTCTGAAAACTTGAGGGTATTGATGCCTTGGTTGTCGATAATGGTATCGTTATCGCCGTAAATATAGGTATCGTTTCCGGCGCCGCCTTTCAGAATGTCTTTGCCGTTGCCGCCCACCAAAACATCATCGCCAGCATCGCCATTGATGGCATCGTTACCATCACCGCCATCCAGATAATCGTTGCCGTCGCCGCCATTGAGGTTGTCGTTGCCGCCCATGCCGTAAACGGTATCATCACCGCGTCCGCTGTTGAGGCGGTTGCGGCCTTCGTTGCCGGTCAGGATGTTATTGCTGTTGTTTCCGGCGGCAAAAATATTGGCTGTGCCGGTCAAAGTAACATTTTCAACGTGGGTGGCTGCAGTATATGAAATGCTGCTGAATACGGTGTCTTCGCCGCCGCCAGCTTGTTCGATAACTACGTCTTTTGCGTTATCAACATAGTAAGTGTCATTGCCGTCTCCGCCTTCCATGATGTCGGCACCGGCTTTGCCGTCGATAATATCATCGCCGGATGTGCCGATCAGGTGGTCATTACCGTCGCTACCATTGATAGTCTTACCGCTTTCGGTATGCTCAGTCAGGGAAATATTGAAATATTTGGCAAAGCTGTTCACATCCAGTTTTTGTGTGCCGATGATGAATTGGGAGACTGCCGGCGTTGTGCCGTTTTGCGTGTATTGGTTTTGGATGGTTAAAACGGCATTGCTGTTTTTCACGGCAATCAGCCAGTCTTGACCGCCGTTTTCGTTGTTTCGGACTTCGACGGTTAAATCGTTAAGGCTCAGGTCGGTATGGAAGCGGATGCTGTTGTGGCCTTGGTCGTCGATGATGGTGTCTTGTTCGCTTTTGGCAGAGAAAAGGTAGGTGTCGTCGCCTTCGCCACCCTCAAGCACATCGTTGCCTGCTTCGCCGTTGAGGGTGTCATTGCCTGTTTCGCCGAAAAGACGGTCGTTGCCTTCGCCGCCGTTGATGAAATCGTTGCCGCCGCCGCCGTAAACGATGTCGTCGCCACGCCCGCTGTTGAGGCGGTTGCGGCCTTCATTGCCGATGAGGATGTTGTTGCTGTTGTTGCCTGCGCCGAAGATGTTGGCCGTACCGGTCAAAACAAGGTTTTCAACGTAGTTGGGGAGGGTATAGCTGACGTTGCTGTAAACCGTATCATCGCCGCCGTTTGGGTCTTCAATGATTGTATCGTCGCTGCGGGTGACATAATAAACGTCATTCCTGGGCGTGCCTGTGGTTATTTGAGCAAGGGGGGGAGGTTGTAATTGCTCTGCATGTCGTAATTCAAATTGCGCATTGCGGATGCGGGTTGCTTTTTCGGTTGTCATGATATTTTCTTTAGATATTGATGAGAGTAACAAGGAAGTAAACGTATCCGGCATATGTCCGGTATTGCTTAATTTGTATTGTGTTTAGGCTATATATACTAGTGCCGAAATTTGATAAAAACAACAAAAACATTAAGATATGACAATAATTAGAGAGCCTTGTCGGGCCGTGTTTGCCGTCCCTTCTTTTACTAAATGGTTTTGCCTTGTTTGATTGTTTTGTGCCTTCTGTACCACACATTGATTTCTATAGTTTCAAACTATGAAGAGTGTAAAAAGGCCGTCTGAAAAAAAGAAGCAGGTTTCGCATTGCAAAACCTGCTTCTGATTTTTCAGACGGCCTGTCTGATTACAGCGTACGGGCAACTTCGACGATGTCGAAACATTCGAGTTGGTCGCCTTCCATAATCTCGTTGTAGCCTTTGATCATCAGACCACATTCGAAGCCCATGCGGACTTCTTTGACGTCGTCTTTGTAGCGTTTCAAAGAAGACAGTTCGCCGGTATGGATGACCACGTTGTTACGGATGAGGCGGACATGGGAATCGCGTTTGACCACGCCGTCGGTAACCATACAGCCTGCAATATTGCCGACTTTGGAAACGGAGATAACCTGACGGATTTCGACCGTACCGGTGACTTGCTCTTTTTCTTCCGGAGAGAGCATACCGCTCATGGCGGCTTTCACGTCGTCGATGGCATCGTAAATGATGTTGTAGTAACGGATTTCCACGTTTTCATTTTCGGCCAGTTTGCGTGCGGAGGCATCTGCACGCACGTTAAAGCCGATGATGAATGCGCCGGAAGCGATGGCCAAGTTGACATCCGATTCGGTAATGCCGCCCACGCCGCTGTGCAACACGTTCACTTTCACTTCGTCGGTAGACAGTTTTTTCAGGCTGCCCGCCAAAGCTTCGTAAGAACCTTGTACGTCTGCTTTGATGATGACAGACAAGGATTGGGCTTGGTTTTCGCCCATGTTGTTGAACATGTTTTCCAGTTTCGCGGCCTGTTGTTTGGCCAAGCGAACATCGCGGTATTTGCCTTGACGGAAGAGGGCGATTTCGCGCGCTTTTTTCTCGTCAGCCAATACCATTGCATCTTCGCCTGCATTCGGTACATCGGACAAGCCGAGGATTTCGACAGGGATAGATGGTCCGGCTTCATTGATGGCTTTGCCGTTTTCGTCAACCATTGCACGGATTTTACCGAATGCAGTACCGGCCAGCAGCATATCGCCTTTTTTCAGCGTACCGCTTTGCACCAAGAGGGTAGCAACCGCACCGCGGCCTTTGTCCAAACGTGCCTCAACGATGATGCCTTTGGCTGGTGCATCAACAGGGGCGGTCAGCTCCAAAACTTCGGCTTCGAGCAAGACGGCTTCGAGCAAGGCGTCGATATTGATGCCTTTTTTGGCGGAAACGTCGATAAATTGTACATCGCCGCCCCATTCGTCCGGCACGACTTCGTGCGCGGTCAACTCTTGGCGGATACGCTCGGGGTTGGCAGCCTCTTTATCGATTTTGTTGACGGCAACCACCATCGGTACGCCCGCTGCTTTGGCGTGGGCAATGGCTTCGATGGTTTGCGGCATCACGCCGTCGTCGGCTGCGACCACGAGAATCACAATGTCGGTTGCTTTTGCACCACGCGCACGCATGGCGGTAAATGCTTCGTGACCCGGAGTATCCAAGAAGGTAATCACGCCGCGTGGGGTTTCAACGTGGTATGCACCGATGTGTTGGGTAATGCCGCCCGCTTCGCCTTGTACCACTTTGGCACGGCGGATGTAGTCCAGCAGGGAAGTTTTACCGTGGTCGACGTGACCCATGACGGTAACCACCGGCGGACGCGGCAATGCTTCGGCTTCTACTGCTTCCACGCCTTCATCCAAGAATGCTTCAGGATCGTCGGCGGCGGCAGGTTTGCCGATGTGGCCGAGTTCTTCCACCACAATCAGGGCGGTGTCTTGGTCGATGGATTGGTTGATGGTGACCATCATGCCCATTTTCATCAGGGCTTTGACCACTTCGACGCCTTTAACGGCCATTTTGTGCGCCAAATCGGCAACGGTAATGGTTTCGGGAACCAAGACTTCGTGTACGACAGGTTCGGTCGGCGCTTGGAAGGCGTGTTGGTTCGGCTCGAGTTTGAGTTTCTTGCCTTTTTTGCCGCTGCGTACGCGCTCGTCGTCGCCGTTGCGTGCATTGTTGCGGTCGCGACCGCCTTTGCCGCCTTTGCCTTTGGCGTTGCGGCCTTGGTTCTCTTCGTCACGATCGCGGCGGTCGTCTTTTTTATTGCGCGCATTGTGTTCGGATTTGCCTTCGCCGGCTGAGGCTTTGGTTTTCTCGGCAGATTTGTTGCGTTCTCCTGATTTGGATTTGGCTTCTTTGGCAGATTTTGCTTCTTGCTCGGCCTGTTGTTTCATGGCTTCACGGCGCGCTTGACGCTCTTGTTTTTCTTTCAACAAAGCCTCTTGATGCGCACGCAGGGCGGCGGCACGACGGGCTTCTTCATCGCGTTGAGCCTGTTCTTCCTCGCTGACGACAGGTTGCGGTACGGCAGGCGCGGCAGGTTTGGCTGCCTTTTTCGCTTCTTTGCCTTTACCGCCTTTGTCTTGTTTGGCTTTAGCAGGTTTTTTGGCTTCGGCCGGTTTTTCAGCTTCAACGGATTTTTCAGACGGCTTGGTGTCTGCTTTGGCTTCTACTTTAGCTTCTACGGCTTCAACCGGTTTAGCTTCTTCTTTTTTGGCTTCGGCAGGCTTGCTTTCTGCTTTTGGTGCGGCTTTGGCTGCTTTCAGTCTGGCTGCTTCGGCCTCTGCTTTGGCGCGGGCTTCGGCTTTTGCGGCTGCTTCTGCTTCAGCTTTGGCTTTTTCTTCGGCAGCTTTGGCGGCTGCTTTTTCTGCTTCGGCTTTTTGGTTTTCAGCCGCTACTTTGGCTTTGGCTTCCGCGGCCAATTCTTCGGAAGAAGGAATGGTAACGGCACGGCTGCGGCGGCGTGTTTCCACTTTTACGCCGTCAACGGTGCTGACTTCGGTTTTTTTGCGGCGGATGCTGATGGTGCCGCTGTTGCTGCCGTTTTTCTTTTGCAGGTAAGCGGTCAGCAGTTGTTTGTCGTCAGTGGTCAGGCTGTCATTACCGCTGTTTTTGTTGACGCCGGCTTCTTTCAATTGTTTAAGCAAATCATCGACGGGGCGGTTTAGTTCGGCGGCAAATTGTGCTACGGTTGTATTACTCATTCAGTACCCCCTTAGTTGTTTTCTTCAGTAAACCAGTGTTCGCGTGCAGCCAAAATCACTTTTTTGGCTTCTTCTTCGTCAACACCGGTAATTTCGACCAATTCGTCAACAGACAATTCGGCCAGATCATCGCGTTGGGTCACGCCTGCTTCGGCAAGCTTGCGCAACATATCTGAATCTACGCCGTCCAGATTGCGCATGTCTTCAGACACTTCGCCCAGTTTTTCTTCTGCCGCGATGGTCATGGTCAGGATGGCGTCGCGTGCGCGGTTGCGCAGGGTTTCAACTATTTCTTCGTCAAAGCCTTCGATGGCGAGCAATTCTGCCGCCGGAACGTAAGCCACTTCTTCCAATGTGGCAAAACCTTCTTCAACTAAAATATCGGCGGTTTCGTCGTCGATGTTCAAGTAGGTAGTGAAGAGGTTGCGGATAACGGCGTCTTCGGCGGCATTGCGCTCATCGGCTTCTTCAACGGTCATGATGTTCAGCTGCCAGCCGGTCAGGATGGAAGCCAGGCGGACGTTTTGACCGCCGCGGCCGATAGCCAGCGCCAGTTGGTTTTCATCAACAATCACGTCAACGGCGTGTTTGTCTTCGTCAATCACGATGCGGCTCACTTCGGCAGGAGACAGCGCGTTCATCACGAATTGGGCAGGCTCGGGAGACCACAAAACGATGTCGATGCGTTCGCCGGACAATTCGTTGCTCACGGCGTTGACACGCGAACCGCGCACGCCGATACAAGTACCTTGCGGGTCGATACGTTGGTCGTTGGCTTTGACGGCAACTTTGGCGCGTTGACCTGGATCGCGTGCTACTTCGCGGATTTCCAACAGGCCGTCTGCAATTTCAGGCACTTCGTTGGCGTAGAGTTTGGCCAAGAAGTCGCCGCTAGTACGGCTCAAAATAACTTGTTTGCGGCCGGTATTGCCGATTTCGTCCACGCGCAGGAAGAGGGCGCGGATGCGGTCGCCGCTGCGGAAGTTTTCGCGCGGAATCATTTCTTCGCGCGGAATCAGGGCGTCAAGTTTGCCCGCGACGACTTCAACGATGATGCCGTGGCGCTCGACGCGTTTTACGGTGCCGGAAACAATGTCTTCTTTAGAAGCAAGGAACTCGTTCAGGTTTTGCTCGCGCTCGGCATCGCGGATGCGTTGCAGAATGATTTGTTTGGCGGTTTGCGCTGCCTGGCGGCCGAAGCCTTCGTTTGGCAGCTGCTCTTCGTAGTATTCGCCGATTTGGATGGTGGTGCCGGGGATTTCTTCTTGGATTTCCTCGATGGTTTTTTCTACGTCGGGGTAGGTGTAGTCTTCATCGGCAACAATCAGCCAGCGGCGGAAGGTTTGGTATTCGCCGGTATCGCGGTCGATTTCGACGCGCACGTCCATGTGCTCGCGGTCGGCTTTTTTCTTGGCGGCAGTAGAGAGGGCGAATTCAAGGGCTTTGAATACGACTTCCGTTTCAACGTTTTTTTCACTTGCCAGCGCTTCGGCCAGCTGTAACATTTCGCGACTCATTTTCTAGAATCTCCAAGTAATCGGTTTTTAAAATTTAAATTCGGGGCGCAAACGGGCTTTGTCGATGTTGCTCAATTCGATTTGGGCGGTTTTGCCGTCGAAAGAGACGGTAACGATGTCGTTTTCGCAAGATTCGATGCGGCCGATGAAGTTTTTCTGACCATCAATCGGCAGGCGTGTTTTGATTTTGGCGTTCTGGCCGACAAAGCGCACGAAATCGGCGGCTTTTTTCAATGGCCGGTCAAGGCCCGGGCTGGAGATTTCCAAGCGTTTGTAGTCGATGTCTTCAACCATGAACACGCGGCTCAGATGGTTGCTGACAGTGGCGCAGTCTTCGACGGTAATGCCGCCTTCTTTATCAATGAAAATGCGCAAATCGCCTTGCGCGGTCAGTTCGAAATCGACCAGCTCGTAGCCCAAGCCGGGCAGGGTTTTATCAAGAATGCTTTGAATATCCATGCTTCTCCAGAAGTACATAAACAAAAAAATGGCCGCGCGGCCATTTTTCGTGTGATTTGAAAAATTGGCCTATTATAACTGTTTTCCAGATAAAAGAAAAGCGTTGATTTGGCGTGGATTTTTTGAAGTGATTGCTTAAATGGAAGGGGAGGGGTGAGGCCGTCTGAAAAGGGAATTGTTGACAAGTTTTGATGTGGTGTTTCTGAAATTATTTTGGAAAACAAATAATTGGTATTTCTTTGTTTTCAGACGGCCTTGGATTTCCTGATTTTTCGTGCTTGCACAATGTGCAAGGCGGTTCTACAATTTCTGCATACCCTCCGAATAAGAAAGATGGCCGCTATGTCCGCACACCCGATTTATAATTTTTCCGCAGGTCCTGCCGTATTGCCGGAAGCCGTATTGCGTACCGCGCAACAGGAAATGCTCGACTACAACGGTACAGGTTTCCCCGTGATGGCGATGAGCCACCGTTCGGATATGTTTTTGAGTATTCTGCATCATGCCGAACAAGACTTGCGTCAGCTTTTGAATATTCCGTCCAACTATCAAATCCTGTTTTTACAGGGCGGTGCGACCACGCAATTCAATATGGCGGCTATGAATTTGGCACATGGTTTTGCGACTGCCGACGCGGTGGTAACGGGCAACTGGAGCCGTATTGCCTATGAACAGATGAGCCGTTTGAGCAATGCCGAAATCCGTTTGGCCGCGCATGGCGGCGAGCAATATGCCTATAAAAATCTGCCTGCGGTTGAGGATTGGGATGTCAACCCGAATTCTGCGTTTGTTCATTTTGCGATTAATGAAACCGTAAACGGCTTGCAGTATCAAAACGTCCCCAAACTTTCAGACGGCCTGCCGCCGCTGGTGTGCGATATGTCCAGCGAGATTTTGTCGCGTGAGTTTGATGTATCAGATTACGGCTTGATTTATGCCGGCGCGCAAAAAAATATCGGCCCTGCCGGTGCGACCGTGGTCATTATCCGCGAGGATTTGCTGGAGCGTTGTCCGAACGATATTCCCGATGTGTTCAACTACCGTTCGCATATCAACCGCGACGGTATGTACAACACGCCGTCCACCTATGCGATTTATATGTCGGGCTTGGTGTTCCGCTGGCTGCAAACGCAGGGCGGTGTGAAAAAAATTGAAGCGGTCAATCGAATGAAGGCGCAAACCTTGTATGAGGCGATAGACGGCAGCGGCGGTTTTTACATCAATGATATTCATCCTGATGCGCGTTCCAAAATGAACGTGGTCTTCAAAACCGCAAGCGAGGATTTGGACCGCCGCTTTGTGTTGGAAGCCGAGTTGCAGGGCTTGTGCCTGCTCAAGGGCTATAAAACCGTCGGCGGTATGCGCGCCAGCATTTACAATGCGATGCCGCTTGAAGGTGTGAACGCGTTGGCCGAATTTATGAAAGATTTCCAACGACGTTACGGTTAAGATGAAGATATAAAAAGGCCGTCTGAAACTGGGTTCAGACGGCCTTTTGATTTGAACAAGCCTTATTCGGTCACTTCTTCAGTGATGCTGTCGCGGTAGATGGTGCTGTCGTAAGTCGGCACGGGAGGCGGCAGCAGGTTGTCAAGTGTCAGCGCGGACGGGTTCAGCGTCGGGTAGCCGCTGAAGGTTACGGAATAACCGCCGTTGCCGGTACTGCGGACTTTGGCGTGCGCGCCCAACGGGAAAGTGGTTTTGTTGGTGATGTGGCCGAATGGGAAGCCGGTCAACACAGGAATCTTGGCGGTGCGCGAAATGTGGTTGACGACAGCGGAGAAGTCGTAGCTGGAATCGTACGCGTCACGGATGGTGCCCATGCGGAAATCGCCGAAGATGATGGCGCGTTGTTTTTGCAAAACACCTGACAAATAAAGCGTATTGAGCATGCGCTCGATGCGGTAGGGTTGCTCGCTGACGTCTTCGATAAAGAGGATGCCGCCTTGAATGTCGGGCATGTAAGGCGTACCGGCGAGGGAGGCGAGAACGCTGAGGTTGCCGCCCCATAATGTACCTTCGACGTTGACATCGGCGCGTTGGATGGTTGGAACATCAACGATGTTGACGTTGTTGGTTGTGCCGCGGATGAACGAATCCATGGTAAAGACGCTGGGGTCTGCTTTGCCGAATTCGCTGTACACCATCGGGCCGGCAAAGCTCATCATATTGCCTTTGGCCAACAGGGCGAGTTGGACGGCGCAAACGTCGCTGAAGCCGAAGAACAATGTGCCGCGTTCACGCATTCTGGCGCCGAGTGAGGCAAAGTCGATTTGCGGTAGGATGCGTGCCGCGCCGTAGCCGCCGCGCAAGCCCATGAGGACTTTGGGTGTTTCAACACGGCCGCCGGCAACGTCTTGGAAGTCGGCGGCGCGTTGGGCGTCGCTACCGGCAAAGCGTTGGTAACGGCGGCTGCCTGCCTGTTGGTTGGTCACGGTAAAGCCTGCATTGTAGAGGCGGGTCAGGCCGGTGGTTACGCGGTTGGGGTCTTCGGCAAAGCCTGACGGCGCAACAACGCGCAGGAGGTTGTCGCCGGAACGTGGCGGATGGGGTTGCTTAGGTTGCACGGTTTGGGCTTTCGCGGTGGTGGAAGTGGTTTTGATTTGCGGCGTGGTGGTTGTGCCTGTACCGCAGGCTTGCAACAACCCTGCGCCCGCCGCGGCAGAGCAGGTGCGCAGGAAATGGCGGCGCGTGGTGGAAGTCATTGAGGTTTTCCTTTCGTTATATGTTCAGACGGCCTGAAGCTTGGCGTGTCGGACCTTGCAGGCCGTCTGAAAGTTTAAGCGATTAAGTTTTTGATTTGTTCCGGCCAATTTTCGGGCAGGGTCATGCCGTGTTCGCGGACGGGCGCGGCCCAAATCGGTGCAGGGAAGTTGGCGTCGTTTTCAAAGCGGGCGATAACGTGCCAATGCAGGTGGGGCACAACATTGCCGAGGCTGGCCAAATTGATTTTGGCCGGGCGGAAGACCTGGCGCATTGCGGCTTCAACCTGATACACCATTTCCATGATTTCGTTGCGTTCGGCAGGGGAAAGGTCGGTCATCTCGGAAACATGGTTATTCCAAATCACACGGCAGAATGCCGGTGCGCCGGCTTCATTGTGGACGGCGATAACGCGCAGGTTTGGCGTTTGCAGCAAAATATCTTCGTTGTCGGCAGTGCAGATGGGGCAGGTCATGGGTTTTTCTTTCTCAGTCTGAATAGGAATCGGATGATTTCAATCAGGATTTTTAGAACAAGGTAAATGGCAGTCAGAGATATGAATGCGAAAAGCCACGGTTTAGGTATAAACCACCAAAATAAATAGGAGGGCGTGATTAAGTCGTCACATTCTTCTGCACTCTCAATGTGATCGCACAATCCAAAGTTAAAATAATCATTGACATCATGAAAGGGCGAATAGGCGAACATAAGTGCTTTTGGCGTCACACAAATCAATGCAATGATAGCAATCCAAAAGAATAGTTTGAGATATTTGAGTACAGTCATGGGTGAAGTGTTATAAAAATTTTGCTGCGCCTCGGTTGGCAAGCTCGTCGGCTTTTTCGTTTTCTGGGTGTCCGGCATGGCCTTTTACCCACGTCCAGCGGACATCGTGCTGTTGAACCAAACTATCCAGCTCTTTCCATAAATCGTCGTTTTTAACCGGTTTTTTGGCGGCGGTTTTCCAGCCGTTTTTTTTCCAACCGTGTATCCAGCTTTCCATGCCGTTTTTGACGTATTGCGAGTCGGTGCAGATGACGACTTGGCAGCGGCGTTTTAGGGATTTCAGACCTTCGATGACGGCGGTCAGCTCCATGCGGTTGTTGGTGGTTTCGGCCTCGCCTCCGAACAATTCTTTTTCGTGTGTGCCGTAGCGCATAAATACACCCCAGCCGCCTGCGCCGGGGTTGCCTTTGCATGCGCCGTCTGTGTAGAGGTAAACGGGTTTATCCATGGGCATGTCTTTGTCGAATAAGGCGGTATCATAACATAAGGCCGTCTGAAATATCGGCAAATACGGTTTGCGCGTGTAAAATACCCTGCACTTTATCACTCGTATAGAAAGCAGGCAGATATGGGATTGTTCAGCGGCCTTTTGGGCAATGCTTCGCAAAAAGACGCCGATGCGGTGGAACGCGATTTGGCGAATATCCTGATTGATGGCGAACAGGTAAGAATGGCATTCAGCCTGGTGCGCGATTTGATTGTGTTTACCGAATATCGGCTGGTGTTGGTGGACAAGCAGGGTTTGACCGGCAAGAAAGTGTCTTACCGTTCGATTCCGTATCGTTCCGTATCGCGCTTTTCGGTGGAAACCTCGGGTCATTTCGATTTGGATGCCGAACTGAAGATTTGGATTTCTTCTAGCGAGGCGCCGACCGAAACCTTGCAGTTTAAAAGCGACAAGAGCGTGATTGCCATTCAGAAAGCCTTGGCAGAAGCCGTGTTGAAACCGTCAAAATAGAAAGGAAATATGATGAGCGAACAGCAAGAATTGTTTTGTTACAAACAGATGCCTGTGTGGACGGCGGACGAGATTCCCGAAGCCTTGTTGTCCAAACACAATACCGCCGCCGGTACTTGGGGCTGCCTCAATGTCCTCCAAGGCCGTCTGAACTTCAATGAATTGGACGAGGCGGGCAATATTACGGCCACGCACGAGCTGACGCCTGAGAGCGGCGATTGGATTATCCATCCGCAAGCATGGCACTTTATCACGCCGCAAACGCAAGACACGGAAATCCAACTGTCGTTTTACTGCGAGGCGGCGGACTATTTCAATAAGAAATACGGCATGAGCGCGACGCATTCGGCCGTCCGCGCCGCCGAAGGCATCGTGCCTGTCGGCAAGGTTTTGGATATGGGCTGCGGCCAGGGCCGCAATGCGCTGTATCTGGGTTTGAAAGGTTTTGACGTTACCGCTGTCGATAATAATCCCCATGCGGTTCAAAACGTGGAAGAGCTGGCGCGTATTGAAGAGTTGAATGTCCGCGCGTTTGAATACGACCTCAACGCCGCCAATATTCAGGAAAACTTCGATTATATGGTGGCGACCGTGGTGTTTATGTTCCTGATGCCGCGTTACGTTCCTGATGTGATTGCCAATATGAAGGAACACACCAACCCCGGCGGCTACAACCTGATCGTGTCTGCGATGGATACGGAAGATTTCCCTTGTCCGATGCCGTTCCCGTTCAAATTCAGCGAAGGCGAGCTGCGTGAATACTATAGGGATTGGGAATTGGTGGAATACAAGGAAGAGCTGGGTTCGATGCACGCGAAAGACGAATTCGGCAATCCGATTCAGTTTAAATTCGTTACCATGCTGGCGAAGAAACCGGAATAAAGGTTTTACCGTAAAAAGGCCGTCTGAATTCAGTTTTCAGACGGCCTTTGTCGTAATCAATCGACAATCCTTTTGCCCAAAATCACGACGTCTGCCAACATGGTTTCTAAATCGCAGACTTGCGGCAGCCGCCCCCATTCTTCAAAACCGAAACGGTGAAACAGGTTCAGGCTCGGATAGTTGTGGCCGAACACAAGCGCGATGACGTTGCGGATGCCTAAGGACGGCGCGCGTTCGAGCATGTGCCGCAACAGGATTTTGCCCACGCCTGCGCCGCGCATATCGTGGCGGACATAAACGCTGACTTCTGCGCTGATGTGGTAGGCGTAGCGCGGATGGTAGTCGCTGAAACTGCCCCAGGCCAATACAGTGCCGTCGGTATCGTAAAGGGCGTAGATCGGGCGTTTGTCCGTGTGTGCGGCAAACCACATTTCACGTTCGGCAACCGTGGTCGGCGACAAATCGGCCGTGGATTGGCGCGTGGCCACGGTGCTGTTGTAAATATCGACGATGGCGGGCAAGTCTTGGCGCAGGGCAGGGCGGATGGTGTATTGCATTTCAGACGGCCTGTTATTGAATCAGTTTGGAGATGGTCTTAAAGGCCGGATGTTTGGCATCGCCGAGCAGTTGGAACAAAATACTTTCGACATTGGAAACGGTAATGCCCTGACGGCTCAGTTGCGCCAAACCATTGTTGCGGTTGGCCGTTGTGCGTGAGGCGGTGCATTCAAAAGGCAGGGATACGGCGTAACCTTGCGCCTTCAAATCCAAGGCCGTCTGAAGCATACAGATATGCGCTTCCGCACCCACTAAAATAACGTTTTTGATGTCGTTTTTGCGTAAGATTTCCTGAATTTCGGGTAAAAACGCCGAAAATCGGGTTTTCTCGACAACCGGCGTGCCTTCGGGCAACAGCAAAGATACGGCGGACACAGTGTTGCCCAAACCTTTCGGATATTGTTCGGTTACGGCAAAGGGGATGTCCAAAGCCGTCAAGCCTTGAATCAGCAGGCGGCAGCGTTCCAACATTTCGTCCGCACCGGAAAGGGCGGGCAGCAGGCGTTCTTGAATATCGACAATCAGACAAAGCGTATTTTTTGGGTTCATGGCTTTTCCTTTCAGACGGCCTTTACAGCAAAATCGTTGAATCAGAATGCAATCATATAACAAGCCGCTGGAAAAGTATTGCAGCTTGCCCTGTTTTAAAGCCCGAAATTCTTTTAAAATACCGCCTGATTTGAATTGATAGAGACCGACAACATGAATTTATACCAAACCGTCGAACGCGAAGCCGCCGCCGCCTTTGCCGCCGCAGGCATCGCCGACAGCCCCGTTGTTTTGCAGCCAACCAAAAACGCCGAACACGGCGATTTCCAAATCAACGGCGTGATGGGTGCGGCGAAAAAAGCCAAACAAAATCCGCGCGAATTGGCGCAAAAAGTGGCCGAAGCATTGGTGGGCAACGCCGTGATTGAAAGCGCGGAAGTCGCCGGCCCCGGCTTTATCAACCTGCGCCTGCGTCCTGAATTTCTCGCTCAAAACATTCACGCGGCCTTGAACGACGCGCGTTTTGGCATAGCGCAAACCGACAAACCGCAAACCGTCGTTATCGACTATTCCTCGCCCAATCTGGCAAAGGAAATGCACGTCGGCCATCTGCGTTCCAGCATCATCGGCGACAGCATTTCGCGCGTGTTGGAATTTATGGGTAACACCGTTATCCGCCAAAACCACGTCGGCGACTGGGGTACGCAGTTCGGCATGTTGGTCGCCTATTTGGTTGAGCAGCAAAAAGATAATGCCGCGTTTGAGTTGGCGGATTTGGAGCAGTTTTACCGCGCTGCCAAAGTACGCTTTGACGAAGATCCTGCCTTCGCCGACACTGCGCGCGAATACGTTGTGAAGCTGCAAGGCGGCGATGAAACCGTATTGGCGTTGTGGAAACAGTTTGTCGATATTTCGCTCTCGCACGCCCAAGCCGTTTACGACACGCTGGGCTTGAAACTGCGCCCTGAAGACGTGGCAGGCGAATCGAAATACAACGACGATTTGCAACCCGTAGTCGATGATTTGGTCGAAAAAGGTTTGGCAGTCGAAGACGACGGCGCGAAAGTCGTGTTCTTGGATGAGTTCAAAAACAAAGAGGGTGAACCTGCTGCATTTATCGTGCAAAAACAAGGCGGCGGCTTCCTTTATGCTTCCACCGACTTGGCGTGTTTGCGCTACCGTGTCGGCACGCTTCATGCCGACCGCCTGCTGTACGTCGTCGACCATCGCCAAGCCCTGCACTTTGAGCAACTCTTTACCACTTCCCGCAAAGCAGGCTATCTGCCGGAAGATGCAAAAGCCGAGTTTATCGGCTTCGGCACGATGATGGGCAAAGACGGCAAACCGTTCAAAACGCGCAGCGGCGACACCGTAAAACTGGTTGATTTGCTGACCGAAGCAGTCGAGCGCGCTACCGCTTTGGTGAAAGAGAAAAACCCCGAATTGGGCGCGGACGAAGCCGCTAAAATCGGCAAAACCGTCGGCATCGGCGCGGTCAAATACGCCGATTTGAGCAAAAACCGCACCAGCGATTATGTGTTCGACTGGGACGCTATGCTTTCGTTTGAAGGCAATACCGCCCCTTACCTGCAATACGCCTACACACGTGTACAAAGCGTGTTCCGCAAAGCCGGCGAATGGGACACAACTGCGCCAACCATTTTGACCGAACCTTTGGAAAAACAACTGGCCGCCGAGCTGCTGAAATTTGAAGACGTACTGCAAAGCGTGGCAGATACTGCGTATCCGCACTACCTCGCCGCCTACCTCTACCAAATTGCCACCTTGTTCAGCCGCTTCTACGAAGCCTGCCCGATTCTGAAATCAGAAGGTGCAACCCGCAACAGCCGCCTGCAACTGGCGAAGCTGACCGGCGACACGCTGAAACAAGGCTTGGAGTTGTTGGGTATTGATGTGTTGGATGTCATGTAAGTTTTGAAATAAAAACGATGAAAGGCCGTCTGAAACTTTGCAGGTTGCAAGGTTTCAGACGGCCTTTTTATGCTTTGAAAAATATTGTGATACCGTTGATTTTGAGCCTAAGCAGTTTTGAATTTGCTTAGGTAATGTGTTCAGACGGCCTTATCTTTATTTCAAATTGCTTGCCAACAACCAAGCCTGTGCTTCGGCAGCGTCGCTGAAATATTTGGGATGTTGGTTGGTCAAGAGGCTGGAAAGGCGCGCTCCGAGTTTGATCCAAATGTCGTCGGTAATGACGGCAACGCGGCCGAAGTCGGTTTCATGTTGGTTGAGGAATTTGATTTGTTCGACCGCCATATCGATGGTGAAGTCTTTCAGCATGGATAAGTCCAACAGGATGTCGGGCAGATGGATTTTTTGTTTTGCGGCCAACAAGGCTTCTTCCAACTGGCGGAAATCGTCCAAAGTGAACTCGTTGTACAGCGCTACGTTTAAGCCGTAAGATTGTTCGCGGATGGAAATCATGGTGTTCTCCTTGTTAAATTATTGCTTCATCAGAAATTTTTTGATTGAGGCCGGAGTAAAGCTGCTGAACACGCCGCCTGCAACAATGATAACCATGCCGGCGGCTTCCTGCCAAGTGATTTTATCGCCGAAAAGCAGTACGCCGGACAGGGCGGAGAAAACGACGGTCAGGTAGGAAAGCGAGGCAACGGTAAATTTCTTGCCGACCTTGTAGGCGCGGGTCATGGCCAGTTGGGCAATCATGGCGGAGATGCCGATGCCGGCCAGATAGGGCAGGGAAGACACAGTCAGCGGATGCCAGCCTGTGATGGTGCTCCAGACTGCGCCCATAATCAGGCCGGTAAGCGAGAGGTAAAACACCACGCGCCAGCCCGGTTCGCCCAAAAGCGAGAGTTCGCGCACCTGCAAATACGCCCAGCCCGACATGGCGCCGCCTGCCAAACTGACCAGCGCGGCAAATTCCTGTCCGCCCTGAAAAGAGGGGTTGAGCAAGAGGATAACGCCGATAAAGCCCATAACCAAAATGGCTTGGGTGTAAAACGTAATTCTTTCTTTTAAAATGAAAAATGAAAAGATGGCCAGCCAGATGGAAGACGTGTAGTTGAGTGTGACGCCTGTTGCCAGCGGCAGATGCATGACGGAATAAAACGTGCACATCATGGCAAGCGTGCCGATGACGCTGCGGTTGAGATGGGTTTTCCAATATGGCGTAGAAAACGTGTTGCCTTGCGCTTTGGCCATGATGCCTAAGAACAGGGTGGAGACCAGCATGCGCCAAAAGACCAGCTCGCCGCTGGAAAAGCCGAATTGCGTTGAGGCGGCTTTGATGGAGAGGTTCATGACGGTAAAGCCTAGCGCGGCGATAACCATCCAGGCCGAGCCGAGCGGATCTTTTCTGACGGTTTCCATTTGATGGTATGTAAAGCGGTTTTATTAATAAGAGAATATTATACAGGCCAATCAGGCCGTCTGAAAAATATCGTTGGGTTTCAGACGGCCCGTAGATTAAGAAATGAGAATTATTATTGAATAATATGGTGGTTTTTTGTAGAATGAAAGCCCTGTTTTCAAGAAAGGCTTGTTATGAAAGTTGCCAATATTGCTGCCGTATTGCTGTCTGCTTTGTTTTCCGTTGCCGTTTCTGCCGCGCCTTTGGGAGAGGTTTCTTCTGAAAACGGTAAGATTTTCAGCGGCGAAAATTACATGGTCGTTAAGAAAGACATGAAAAAAGGGGAACAGATTAAGCCGCACGATCATCCGGGTTTTAAAACGCTGATTTTTGCCGTTGGAAAAGGAAGCTTTGACGTAACCTTGAATCAGAAGGAAAAACATACGGTCGGAGCAGGCTCGGTGTTGCGGTTTGGCGGTGATGTCGTGATTGAGGCGGTTGCAACGGAAGATGCGGATGTGGCGATTACGTTGATTAAGTAAGCCGATTAATCATAAAAGGCCGTCTGAAACATCATTTTTCAGACTGCCTTGTTTATTCAGTCAACTGTTGCCATTAAGCGCAAATCAAATAGATGAAGCCGGAGCCGAAGATATCTGCCAAGGCGTGAATCAGGAAAAACGGCAGCAGGTTTTTGACTTTGTATTTGTAGAAAAAGTAGTACATCAAGCCGAAAACGACGCCGATAACGGTCGCCCAAAGCATGCCTTGATAAGTATGGAAGGAGATACGCACCAAGGTCGAATAGGCCAATGCCTGCCATTTGTATTTGTCTTCCACGCAGGTCAAGAGGCCGAGGAAGCAGAATTCCTCATAAAAGCCGTTTAAAAGGCCGTAGAGGATGGCCATCGGCGCAAGGGCGGCGAATTTGTCGAAGATGGATAATGGTTTGATGTATTGGAAAATTTCAGTAGTGAAATAATTGTAGCCGCCGCTTAATGAAGTTACCGCATCGGCGGTCAGACCCATCAGGATAAAAATTACAGGTGTCCAAAACAATACGCCTAAATTAAAACGAATCGGCAATTGTTTGAAGTCGAAACGGCGGATAACGAGGTAAATCAGAGCAATAGCAAGCAGCGTCAACTGCAGGCTCATGTTTTCCGAATAAGCCACGCCGGTTACCGCAGTATCTCGCGCCTCTTCGGCAACAGCAGCCGTTTCTACTTGCGGCATCAGGCTGGCGATATAAAGTTGGGTGGAGCGGTAGGCAAATTGACCGAACAGGATGGTGGTTACAATCAGCATGTCAAACCAGCGCAGATTGCGCAAAGGCTCTTTAGGGCGGATGGCGGCGAGAATGCTCATATTCTCCTCTTTGATCTAATAAATAGCGGTGCGCAATAGTTACATAAATATACAAAAATCGTCAACAATTATCACAATAAAACATGAATTAAAAATCAGGCTGTTTCAGACGGCCTGAAGTGCTTCCAA
Source organism: Neisseria sp. HMSC061B04 (assembly GCF_001836705.1). Lineage (NCBI taxonomy): Bacteria > Pseudomonadati > Pseudomonadota > Betaproteobacteria > Neisseriales > Neisseriaceae > Neisseria > Neisseria sp. HMSC061B04. The sequence continues at coordinate 5,663 of NZ_KV830201.1, read as the reverse complement.
AATGCCGTATTTTCTAAAGGGTTTATCTTCAAAAGTATGGCATAATCACTTTATTGCAAACCAAGGAATCTTATCGTGAGTATTTCTCTGTCCCAATATCTGCTCTACCTGCAATATATGTTGGTAGGTATCGCCATGACCGTTGTTTTTGCCGCCGTATATCTGCGGATTACACCCGTTGAAGAATTGCGCCTGATTAAAAACGGCAACCTTGCCTGCGCCTTATCATTTGGCGGCGCGTTGGTCGGTTTCTGTCTGACACTGGCTTCAAGTATTGCCCACAGCGTCAGCTTCATCGATTTTATCTTGTGGGCCCTTGCCGCAGCCGTGATTCAGATTTTTGTCTATTTCGCCGCCACCATGATGATTAAAGGTGCTACCGCAGAACTCATCGGCAACAATGTCGCCGTCGGTGCGTTATTTGGCGCAGTGTCCATTTCGATTGGCATTTTGAACGCTGCTTGTTTGACTTGATTTTGGGCTTGATCGCAAAAGATGTACTCATCTCAAATCTTGTCTGGAAAAAACAGCGGTAGATTTTTTTGACGGATAATGTCTTATGTCTGATGGTATTAGGGAATGATGAGATTTGGGAGGCATCAAAAAATTCAGACGGCCTGTTATATACAAGGCCGTCTGAAACGTTTTAACTACTTCGTTAAATTAGAATGAGTATTGCAATCTTACACCTGTTTCTCGGGTGCGGTTTTTAGGTTCGATCGCGCCCAATTGAACGAAGCCATAGTCTTCTGTAACGGTGAAGTTTGAATCTTTGACTTTCCAGCCGCGATAGAACGGGGTTAGGGTGATTTTAGAACCGTTAGCGAATTTTTTAGATACAGGTACTTCAACCTCAATACCTTGTCCGCCACCTTGTTTCATTCTGGTTTCTTCTCGATCTGGCTCGTAAGAATACTGGCGGCCCTTAACGGCACGATTGTAGGCAATACGAGGAGAAATCTCAAAGTTTGCAGGAAGGGCAACATTCACACCGGCATTGATTTGCGCATATGTAGTTCGGTTTTTGCGGTCATAATCATCAGGATCGACACGTCGGCTCAAATCTCTCAGAACACGGTGTCCCAAGCCTGCACCGGCAGTCAGGCTAAAGCGATCGTTAATCGGATGTGTATATTCATATAAGGCACGGATATCGTATGCACGACGTGGGGCGTCTTTGAGTGTGGCAGAACCATAACCTGTGGATTCACCAAATCCATTTTGGAAACTTCCTGTGTAATCTGATTTACCACGGGAATAACGGCCTTCCAATTTTGCCGCATGGCGATCGTTGAAACGGTATTTAACCCCTGCATTAATAGACCACAGGTTGCCTTTTTGTTGCATTATTCGGCTACCATCTTGTTCATATTCGCGATAGGTTTCGTTGTAATATTCGCTGCCAACGGTAAATTCAACAGGGCGGGCAGCCTGTGCGCCTACTGCAGCAGACAGTGCCAACACAGCAAGACAGAAATGAGCAGAATTTTTCATGTAAATTCCTTTTAGTTTGGAAAAATCAGTGTGATAATTTAGTACCATTGCATGGCAAAGTTTATAATATTTAATGAATATTAACAATGCCGATGGGGTAATATATTTACTTTTATTAATTTCTTTAATGATTTATCGCAAATATTTGTCTTTTTTATGAGACAGTATGGATAAAAAACCTGGAAAACGTGTAACACTGAGTCGCAAGAGGTTTAATTTCGAATTTTCAATAAGTTAATATTTCTATAGTTATTATTCGGTTTGCGATAAAAGTATATGCAGCCACCCACTCTATTCCCATGCATAAAGACATTTTGAATGTTAATATCGTATGACATTCTATTTATATAAAATAAGTGATATAACCGACCAGGCAAATTGACCTGGCTGCCCATAAGTTATCCCTTCTTCTTAAAATAAGGAACTGCGATGTTCAACTTTATCAAGAAACAGTTTATCGACGTCATCCAATGGCCGAATCCTGACGACAGCCTGCTGATGTGGCGTTTCCCGATTGCCGATGAGGAGATCCAAAACGGTGCGAGCCTGACTGTGCGTGAGGCGCAGATGGCGATGTTTGTCGATGAAGGCGTAACCGCCGACGTGTTTGGTCCGGGGCGTTACACGCTCAATACGCAAACGCTGCCGGTGCTGACCAACTTGAAAAACTGGGACAAGCTCTTTGAATCTCCGTTTAAATCGGATGTTTACTTTTTTAATACCAAACAACAGCTTGCACGAAAATGGGGTACGTCCCAACCTGTTACCGTGCGCGATGCCGAGTTTGGCGCGGTGCAACTGCGTTCGTTCGGTATGTATTCTTACCGCATCAGTGATCCGGCAAAATTCTTCAAAGAAGTCAGCGGTGTGGCGGCGCAATACAGCGGCGTAGACTTGGAAAACCAACTGCGCAATATTGCAGTCACCCAATTGGCGGCCGCGTTTGGCAGCTCCGGTATCCCATTCTTGGACATGGCGGCGAACCAAGTTTTGTTGTCGCAAAAAATCAGCGAATTGCTTGGCGCAGAATTTGCCAAGCTGGGTTTGGCGCTGGAAAACTTTACGGTTGAAAGCATTTCCTTGCCTGCTTCTATCCAGGCTGCGTTGGATAAGAAAATTTCGATGGGCGTTATCGGCGATTTGGGTCGCTACACCCAATATCAAACCGCCGAATCTATCCCGCTTGCAGCACAAAATGAAGGCGGACTTGCCGGAATCGGTGCGGGTTTGGGCGTGGGTGCCGGTATTGGTCAGGCGATGGCGGGTGCCATGTCTGGCATGATGCAGCCGAATGCGCAACAGGCTCAACAAAATGTTCAGCCGGCTGCCGAAGATCCGCAGGCGAAATTGTTAAAACTCAAGTCTTTGCTCGATGGCGGTTTGATTTCGCAAGAAGATTTTGACAAAGCCAAGGCTGAAGTGTTGAAACAGCTGATTGGTTGATCAATTGAAGGCCGTCTGAAAAATATCATTCAAAAGAAGCGTTGAGCTGCTTCTGTGGAAAAGGTTTCAGACGGCCTTTCGAATGATTTGATTAAGCCTGTCCGACTTCAAAAACGTTAAGGCCGTCTGAAACATCCCAACTTATTCTAAAAAAGCAAACCCATGTCTCAAACTCCTTTCTTCAAAACCGACTGCCCAAGCTGCGGCGCACCTGTCGAAGCGCATTCTGCTTCTGCCGTGACGCTGGTGTGCAGCTATTGCAACAGCATGCTGGTACGGCAAGATAACGGCGTTGTCGACTCCGGCCGCGATTCCGCATTGCTGGAAGATTTTAGTCCGCTGCAAATCGGAACCAGCGGCACATTTGTCGCACAACGCTTTACCTTGGTCGGACGGCTTCAGGTGCAATACGACGATGGCGCGTGGAACGAATGGTATGCGCTGTTTGACGACGGCAAGGCCGGTTGGCTTTCAGAGGCGGGCGATTTGTATGTGATGACCATGCCGGTCGAAATCGATAATCCGCCGAGATTTGAAGACACGCGAGCCGGGTTTAGCGAGCTGATTTTTCAAGATAAACGCTATATTGCCTCCGATGTCCGCAACATCAGCTTGAAACATGCGGCCGCGCAGGGTGAGTTGCCGTTTGTTTTGAAAGAGGATGCAGAAAATCGGGTTTCCGACTGGCGTTGCGAAAACCTTTTCATCACGCTCGATTACAGCAGCGAAACACCTGAAGCCTTCTTTGGGCGGATGGTAAACCTAGATGATTTGAAGCTGGAAAACACCCGCAGCGAAGACGAAATCAAAGAAAGCGCAGGCCGTCTGAAAGGCAGTATTTCCTCAGAAAACTGTCCCAACTGCGGCTCGTCCGTCCACTGGGTCAACGGCCTCACCGCCCATCTCAACTGCCCAAGCTGCGGCAGCGAATTGGCAATCGGCAAAGACAAAGCCGAACTCATTACCGCCAACGCCATACGAACGGCGCAGCAAAGCCTGTTTACCCTGCCCGTCGGCAGACAAGGCCGTCTGAAAAATCGCGAATTTTACGTTATGGGCGCAGTCAGATACGCCGAAACCGACGCACAGGAAACATTCGAAAACCTGTTCAGCGGCCTCAACCGTACGCTCACGCCCGAAGGACAATGGTCGGAGTATCTGCTTTACAACCCTACACAGGGTTTCTTATGGTTGGTTGAATCTGATGAAGGTTGGAATATTTCCGAAACCTTGAACGATTGGCCGCGCCTCGACCGCAACCGCCAACCGCAAGGCTATGGCAAACTTTATGACTATGGCGGACAGGTCAAGGTTGCCAGCGGGGCGTTTTATTGGCGTGTCCGAAACGGTGATTTGAACTATTACAGCGATTACCGAGACGGACAAAGCCGTAAGCTTGGCTCCGAACTAAACAGTCATGAAATGGCATGGACTAGAAGTGCCCCAATTGCTTATCGGGAAATTGCAGATGCGTTTAATCTGACCAGCCAAGCTCCGCATTACACTGCAAACATGGCGGCGGACGGCATTGATAAATCATTAAGAATGATAATGACCGCCATCTTGGTTGTCGTCAACCTCCCTGCGCTGCTGACAGGCGATGGCTCTGCCGCACTTACCGTCATCTTTGTAGGATGCTGGTTGTTGTGGAGCATGGGTAAAAAAGACGAGGACGAGGATTAATATGTCAAGAATCACTTACATCATTTTCAGCACCATCATCATCGTCATCTCCATGATCATCAGCTACGGTTCTTCCGACTCCGACGGCTCGCGTATGCACTCCGGCGGCTATTACGGCGGCAGCGGTTTCTCCGGAGGCCATAAATGACCCATGCGCCCGGTAATCATGGCCTATTGGACTTATACGGTTGCGATGAAGCCATCTTAAAAGATGAAGGCCGTCTGAAAACCGCTTTGGTGGCTGCTGCACAGGCGGCAGAAGCCACCATATTGACCGAACATTTCCATACCTTCGGTGGCGCAGGCGGCGTAACCGGCTTTTTACTGCTTGCCGAATCCCATATCAGTATCCACACTTGGCCTGAACACCGCTTCGCTGCTATTGATGTATTTATTTGCGGTGGTATGAAATTGGAAAAAGTGAAGGAAGTGTTGTGCAGGGAGTTGGCGGCAGCAAGGGCTGTTTGGACGGTTGCACAACGTGGCGAAGGTATACTGGACGATGTACAACCATCGATTGAACAATAAAATCTGTTAGGCCGTCTGAAAGCATATTCAATCCGTTTTCAGACGGCCTTAAACCTTGTGCTGATTAAACTGAAATATTGACGTTATATGGAAAAAACGCCTTTTTTTAAAACCGATTGCCCAAGCTGTGGTGCGCCTGTGGAGGCATATTCCGCTACTGCCGTGACGCTGGTGTGTGGCCATTGTCACAGTATGCTGGTTGCTAGAAGCGGTAAGGGGAGGAGCGGATATTTTGTTGCCAATTCTGGGCGTGATTCTGCGTTGCTGGAGGATTTTAGTCCGTTGCAGATTGGAACGAGAGGCGTTTTTGATGATCGGAAATTTACGCTGATTGGGCGATTGCAGGTGCATTACGATGTCGGCGCATGGAATGAATGGTATGTCTTGTTTGATGACGGGCAGACCGGCTGGCTTTCCGAGGTTGGCGATTTATATGCGATGACATGTTTGCTTGCCCAGAAGAGGAGACGGGGGCCGAAAATTTTAGGGGCTGACGTAGATTAGCAGTTATGCTA
>NZ_KV830200.1:5189-45805 GCF_001836705.1 Neisseria sp. HMSC061B04 | reverse complement strand
GTGGAATTTAGGGCTAATCTACGTCAGCCCCAAAAAGAAAACCATACACGCTTCAATAACAAAAAGATGCCGGATTGGGAAAATCCAGTTGGTTACAAAAAATTAATAAAAATATCCATATCCAATTGGCTTAACTTTAAAATAAAATATATGCCGTCTGAAAATTAAAAAGAATAAGGAAATGCAATATGTGGAATCTAATCAACGCCCCCGAAACTGAAATCTTCGGCATTGCCATTGCGCTGATGGTTTTGCTCGGTGTATTTGAAATCATTTCCATGCTGGCAGGCGGTATCAGCGACTGGTTGGACAACCTGTTGCCCGACAGTCTGACCGAAACTGCGCACGCCGAGGTCGGATTGGATGTGGCGGACGCAGGCATATTCGTGCGTTTCCTGAGCTGGCTGTATGTCGGACGTATCCCGGTATTGATGTTGATGGTGGTGTTTCTTGCCGTATACGGATTGACGGGTTATCTGTTTCAGACGGCCTTTGCCACTGTATTCGGCAGTTATCTGAATGGCACGCTGGCAGCAGTCATCGTTTGGTTTCTTTCCCTACCCTTGGTACGCGTAACGGCTGGCGGTTTGTACAAAATTATGCCGAAAGATGAAACCACTGCCGTTTCGCAGGAAAGTTTAATCGGCCGCGTCGGCACAGTGGTGCTGGGCGAAGCTCGGGTAGGCAATGCGGCACAGGTGCGCGTGAAAGATGCTTACGGCCAACAGCATTATGTGATGGTAGAGCCTGACTCTGATGATGTATTGAAACAAGGCGATGCAGTATTGCTGGTGTCGTTGGACGGAAATACATTTAAAGCAATTTTAAATCCGAGCGGAAGCTTGGTGGATTGAGGCCGTCTGAAACTGCTGATTTATCGATACGGGAAAAATAGATACTTTACTGCCCTATCCTCACCATCTGGAAATTTGAAATAACAATTAGAAAAACAACCACCCTATTATTTCAACCCATATTTTTAACCCTTTCAGACGGCCTCTTTCCCTCAAAGCCTTCTGAATCCACCGCCCCCAAAGGCATATTAACAAGAAGAAAGGAAAAACCATGAACTTGGTCTCCATCGGCACCATCGCCGGCGTCATACTCGTCGCGCTAATTGTACTCGGCCTCATCCTGACCCGTCTGTACCGCCGCGCCAGCAAAGAAGTCTCATTTGTCCGTACCGGTTTCGGTGGCGAAAAAGTCATCATGAACGGCGGCGCGATGGTGCTGCCCGTGCTACACGAAATCATCCCCGTCAACATGAATACACTGCGCCTTGAAGTGCGCCGCGCGGCGCAGCAGGCGCTGATTACCCGCGACCGTATGCGCGTTGACGTAATGGCTGAATTTTACGTCCGCGTCAAACCCAGCGCCGAGAGCATTGCGACCGCCGCACAAACGCTGGGTATGAAAACCATGTCCCCCGATGAGCTGAAAGACCTCGTCGAAGGTAAATTCGTTGATGCCTTGCGTGCCGTTGCCGCCGAAATGGCGATGGAAGAGCTGCATGAGAAACGTGTTGATTTCGTTCAGAAAGTACAACAAGTCGTGAGTGAAGACTTGTTCAAAAACGGTCTCGAACTTGAAACCGTTTCCCTGACCGGCCTCGACCAAACCAGCTTTGAGTTCTTCAACCCGCAAAACGCGTTTGACGCGGAAGGTTTGACCAAACTGACCGAAACCATCGAAGGCCGCCGCAAAAAACGTAACGAAATCGAACAAGATACCGACTTGGCGATTAAAACCAAAAACCTCGAAGCCGAGCAGCAACGCCTAAAAATCTCGCGCGAAGAAGAATACGCCAAACTCGAACAAGAGCGTGAGATTGCCGTCCGCCGCGCCGAACAAGAGGCCAGCATTGCCGAACAAGAATCTCAGAAAAAACGTGAGGCGGAAGAAGCAAAAATTGCCGCAGAACGCGAAGTGGATTTGAAACGCATTGCCGCCGAACGCGACATTAAAAACGAAGACATCCGCAAAGCCCAAGCCGTTGAACAGGCAGAGGTTGAACGCCGCAAAGCCATCGAATTGGCCGAGCAAGACCGTGCCATCGCCGTTGCCGAGAAATCGCGTGCCGAATCCGAAGCCAAAGCCGAGGCCGACAAAGCCCGCGCCGCCGCTGTTCGCGAAGAAGAGAGCGTGATTACCGTACGCGAAACCGAACGCGCCGAACGTGCCAAAGCGGTTGAATTGATTGCCGCCGAAGAAGCCGCACAAAAAGACGCGATTTCGCTCACTGTCGCCGCTGAGGCTGAAAAACAAGCTGCACAAGACCGCGCCGAAGCCGTGCGCATTGCCGCTGAAGCAGAAGCTGAGAAACAACGCCTGCAAGCCAAAGGTGAAGCCGATGCCAAAATTCTGTTGGCGCAAGCGCAAGAGCAACAATACAAGGTTGACGCCGAAGGTACCCGCGCCGTCAACGAAGCTGCCAACGTGCTGAGTGTCGAGCAGGTTGAAATGCAAGTCCGCCTTGCCCTCTTGAAACACCTGCCCGACATCATTCGCGAATCCGTCCGCCCAATGGAAAAAATCGAAGACATCAAGATTTTGCAAGTCAATGGTCTGGGTGGTTTTGCCGGTGGTGCAAACGGCGCGGAAGGTGCTTCAGACGGCCAAACCACACAAGCCAGCCTTGCAGACCAAATGGTCAACAGCGCCCTGCGCTACCGCAGCCAAGCCCCGTTGGTTGACGGTCTATTGAAAGAGTTAGGACTGAATGGTGGCGACATCAACGGTCTGACCCAAGGGTTGGATAAAAGCATCGACCAATCATAAACAGATACTGTCATAATGGTTTAAAGGCCGTCTGAAACTTTTCAGACGGCCTTTTGTTTATACAAGAGCTTCCACAAATTCTAATATTTTCAATACTCACCAATTCAGCTCTGTTGCGGTTGCAATAAATTTTAGGAATTATCCACCCTGCTTTTTGTGGTTAAAAAAGATTGAGTGGGTTATTCTTAGCCAAATAACAAGGCTAACTGCTTTGACAATGATCCACCAACAATTGAGTCATAAAAACTGATTCTACCGTTTCGATTTCAAACTTGCCATCTACTCGTCTATCGGTATTTTAATATCAAGCTACTTATCTTCAAGAAAATAAAAAAGCACAACATTTTGTTGTGCTTTTTCTTGATGAACCCACATTACTTGTTTTTTTGCGAACGAAGGTAGTCCAAAGTTTTCAGCTGGGCAATGGCTGCTGCCAATGCTTTGTGCGCTTCGGCCAGAGATTTATCATCTTTGGCTGCCGAAACACCTGCCTCGGCTGCTTTTTTAGCTTCTTCAGCACGCGCCTGATCCATTTCGGTACTGCGGACAGCAACGTCTGCCAATACAGTAATCTTATCAGGCTGTACTTCTAAAACACCGCCGGAAACAGCAACCAGCACTTCTTCAGCTTCACCCGGAACAGTCAAACGCAATGCGCCGGGGCGTACCAAACTCATAATCGGCTCGTGTCGTGGATAAATACCAAGCTCACCTTGAACGGTCGGAACCACCACAAAGCTGGCTTCGCCCGAATAGATGTTTTGCTCGCTACTGACCACTTCAACTTGCATGACGCTCATGCCGACCTCCTTAGTTTAAGGTTTTCGCTTTCTCAACTGCTTCTTCGATGCCGCCTACCATGTAGAACGCTTGTTCAGGCAGATGGTCGTATTCGCCGTTCAAGATGGCTTTAAAGCCGGCAATGGTATCGCGCAGGGCAACATACTTGCCTGGAGAACCTGTAAACACTTCTGCAACGTGGAACGGTTGAGACAGGAAGCGTTGGATTTTACGGGCACGCATTACAGTCAGTTTGTCTTCGTCAGACAATTCGTCCATACCCAGAATGGCGATAATGTCGCGCAATTCTTTGTATTTTTGCAGAGTGGACTGTACACCGCGCGCTACGTCGTAGTGCTCTTGACCCAATACCATCGGATCCAATTGGCGTGAAGTAGAATCAAGCGGGTCAACTGCCGGGTAAATACCCAAAGAGGCAATATCACGGCTCAATACGACGGTTGCGTCCAAGTGGGCGAAAGTTGTCGCTGGAGACGGGTCAGTCAAGTCATCCGCAGGTACATATACGGCTTGGATGGAAGTAATGGAACCGGTTTGGGTAGAGGTAATACGCTCTTGCAAACGACCCATTTCTTCAGCCAATGTCGGTTGGTAACCCACTGCAGAAGGCATACGGCCCAACAGTGCAGATACTTCAGTACCGGCCAGAGTGTAACGGTAGATGTTGTCAACGAAGAACAATACGTCGCGGCCTTTACCGTTTTCGTCTTTTTCGTCACGGAAGTATTCGGCCATAGTCAAACCGGTCAAAGCAACGCGCAGACGGTTGCCCGGAGGTTCGTTCATTTGGCCATACACCATGGCTACTTTATCCAATACGTTGGAATCTTTCATCTCGTGGTAGAAGTCGTTACCTTCACGGGTACGCTCACCCACACCTGCGAACACGGACAGACCGCTGTGCGCTTTGGCGATGTTGTTAATTAATTCCATCATGTTCACGGTTTTGCCCACACCGGCACCACCGAACAGACCTACTTTACCGCCCTTAGCAAACGGACACAGCAAGTCGATCACTTTAATACCGGTTTCCAGCAATTCGGTAGTTGAAGACAACTCGTCGAATTTCGGAGCAGTTTGGTGAATGGCGCGGCTCTTGTCGGTATCGATCGGACCTGCTTCATCAACAGGCGTACCCAATACGTCGACAATACGACCCAATGTACCTTTACCTACCGGCACAGTGATTGGCGCACCAGTATTGCTTACAGACATGCCGCGTTTCAGGCCGTCTGAACTACCCATTGCAATAGTACGGACAACGCCGTCACCCAGAAGCTGTTGAACTTCCAGAGTCAGACCGTTCTCGTCCAATTTCAGGGCATCGTAAACATGCGGGATAGCGTCGCGTGGAAATTCCACGTCAACCACCGCACCAATAACTTGTACGATTTTGCCTTGGCTCATTATCGTATCCTAATTTCCTGTTCAGGCTTCAGACGGCATTAAACTGCCGCTGCACCTGCTACAATTTCTGACAATTCTGTGGTAATCGCGGCTTGACGCGATTTGTTGTACACCAAGCGCAATTCTTTGATGGCATTACCTGCGTTGTCGGTTGCGGCTTTCATCGCTACCATACGCGCGGCTTGTTCAGATGCCATGTTGTCGCTCAATGCCTGATAAACCACAGACTCTAAATAGCGGCGAACCAAATATTCCAATACGGCGATAGGGCTCGGCTCGTAGAGGTATTCCCAAGTAAATGAAGAATGACCTGTTCCGTCGTCAATAACGTTTTCACCGATAGGCAGCAAAACTTCCATACGCGGCTCTTGGCGCATTGTGTTGATAAAACGTGAGTAAACCATATGGATACGGTCTAATTCATGTCTCTCATAACGTTGGAAGATTTCGGTCAAAGGGCCAAGCAACGCTTCCATTTTCGGGGTATCGCCCAAATTGGTTGCACTGGCAATAACGTTCAAACCGATGCTTTGGCATGCAGCCAAACCTTTACTACCCAGGCACACGACTTCGACTTCGATGCCTTGTTCCTGATACTCTTGAACTTGCGCCAAAAACTTTTTCAGTACGTTTGCGTTCAAGCCGCCGCACAAACCTTTATCCGAGGTAATCAAAATGAAACCGGCACGACGCACTTCGCGGTGTGGCTCCAACAATTTGATACCATGATCGGCATTGGTCTGTGCAAGATGGCTCATCACTGTACGCACTTTTTCGGCGTACGGACGCGCTAAGCGCATCCGGTCTTGAGTCTTCCGCATTTTAGAGGTCGACACCATTTGCATCGCTTTAGTGATCTTTTGGGTATTTTGAACACTACGGATTTTGGTGAGAATCTCTTTTCCGACTGCCATTTCAGACTCCTTTCATCTCAATACTTATGCTTGGTAAGCGTAAGAAGATTTGAAAGATTTCATGGCTTCGGTCAATGCTTTTTCGCTTTCGTCAGACATTGCGCCTGATGCATTAATCGCATCCAGAACCTCAGGATGTTGCGTACGTACGAAACTCAGGAATTCTGCTTCGAAAGCCAAGGCTTTGGATACCGGAACATCTGCGTAAGAACCGTTGTTGATCGCCCACAAAGTCAATGCCATTTCGGCAGTGTTCAATGTGCTGAATTGTTTTTGTTTCATCAATTCAGTAACCACTTCACCGTGTTGCAGCTGTTTGCGTGTTGCTTCGTCCAAATCGGAAGCAAATTGGGAGAACGCCGCCAATTCACGGTACTGCGCCAACGCCAAACGGATACCGCCACCCAGTTTTTTGATGACTTTGGTTTGTGCCGCACCACCTACGCGCGATACGGAAATACCGGCATTGATTGCAGGACGGATACCGGCGTTGAACAAGTCGGTTTCCAAGAAGATTTGGCCGTCTGTAATCGAAATTACGTTGGTTGGTACGAATGCTGATACGTCACCGGCTTGGGTTTCAATAATCGGCAACGCAGTCAGAGAACCGGTTTTGCCTTTTACTTCGCCATTGGTCAGTTTTTCAACTTCGTTTTCGCTGACGCGGGCTGCACGTTCCAACAGACGGGAGTGCAGGTAGAATACGTCGCCAGGATAGGCTTCACGACCAGGTGGACGGCGCAGCAGCAGGGAAATTTGACGGTATGCAACGGCTTGTTTAGACAAGTCATCGTATACGATCAATGCATCTTCACCGCGGTCACGGAAGAATTCACCCATGGTACAACCGGAGTAAGGAGCGATGTATTGCAGCGCAGCGGCTTCAGAAGCAGTCGCAGCAACCACGATAGTATGTTCCATCGCGCCATGCTCTTCCAATTTGCGTACTACGTTGGCAATAGAAGATGCTTTTTGACCGATAGCCACATAAATACAGATAACGCCTGTACCTTTTTGGTTAACGATGGCATCCAGTGCTACGGCTGTTTTACCGGTTTGACGGTCACCAATGATCAGCTCACGTTGACCGCGACCAACCGGAACCATAGAGTCAATGGCTTTCAGGCCGGTTTGCATGGGTTGGTCAACCGATTTACGCGCAATCACACCCGGTGCGATTTTTTCGATTGGAGCAGTCAAAGTTGTATTGATTGGACCTTTACCGTCGATAGGACGACCCAATGCATCAACTACGCGGCCAACCAATTCGCGACCGATCGGCACTTCCAAAATACGGCCGGTACAGGTAACTGTATCGCCTTCTTTAATGTGTTCGTACTCACCCAACACTACGGCACCGACGGAGTCGCGCTCCAAGTTCATGGCCAGACCGAAAGTGTTACCGGGGAATTCGAGCATCTCACCTTGCATCGCGTCTGACAAGCCATGAATGCGCACAATGCCGTCTGTAACAGAAACAACGGTACCACGGGTACGCACTTCTGCATTGACGGACAGATTTTCGATTTTGGCTTTAATCAAATCGCTAATTTCAGCAGGATTAAGCTGCATGAAAACTCTCCTAATTTGTCATAGTCGCATACAAAGCATTCAGTTTGCCTTGTACGGACAAATCCAAGACCTGATCACCCACTTCTACTTTGATGCCGCCGATTAATTCAGGGGCAACTTTAGTTACCACATCCAATTTGCTGTTGAAGCGTTTTGTCAGGATATCGGTAACATCGGCCAGCTGCTGAGAACTGAGCTCATACGCGCTGTAAATTACTGCCGATTTCGTATTGTTGTGTATCAAGGTCAAATCTTGATATTGGGCATAAATTTCCGGCAATACCAGCAAACGCTTTTGCTCGGCCAAAACGGTAATAAAATTTGCCAATTCGACATTTTTGATACCGACAAGACCTTTGAGCGTTTCTGCCTTTTCGGAAGCTCCCGTTTCCGGCTGCTCGATGAAAGCAATGACTTTCTCATCCTGAACAACCGCTGCGAGTTCTTTCAGTTCGCCCAACCAAGACTCGATTTGGTTTTTTTCCTGAGCCAGACTAAACAATGCTTTCGCATAAGGTCTGGCAATCGTTGCGAACTCTGCCATAAGATTACAGCTCCTGTTTTAAGGCACTGAGCAGATCTGCATGTTTGGAAGCATCGACTTCTTTACGCAGGATAGATTCCGCACCTTTAACAGCCAATGAAGCGACCTGTTCGCGCAACACTTCGCGTGCACGGTTAACTTCTTGCTCTACATCAGCTTTTGCTTGGGCTGCAATGCGTGCTGCTTCATGAGAAGCTTGCTCTTTGGCTTCTTCTACAATTTTCGCAGCACGTTTTTCGGCGTTGGCAACCATTTCGGTTACCTGATTACGCCCTTCGGCCATAAGTTCTGCAACTTTTTTCTCTGCCTGCTCAAAATCGCTCTTACCGCGCTCGGCGGCAGCCAAGCCCTCGGCGATTTTTGCGGCACGCTCATCCAATGCTTTGGCAATCGGAGGCCATACGAATTTCATCGTAAACCAAACCAAGCCAAAGAAAACTAGGATTTGCGCAAATAAGGTTGCATTAATATTCACGTTACTTAACCTTCGTATCTGGGTTAATCAAACAGACGGCAAGCCTGTATCTGAACGGATCGCTCCGTCTTGATTACGCACCACCAAACGGGTTAACGAAGGCGAACAACAGGGCAATAGCCACACCGATCAAGAAAGCCGCATCGATCAGACCAGCGATCAAGAACAGTTTGGTTTGCAGCGGACCGATCAGCTCAGGTTGGCGAGCAGAAGATTCCAAGTATTTAGAACCAACCATTGCAATACCGATAGAGGCACCCAATGCGCCCAAGGCAACGATCAAACCACATGCGATAGCAATCAAACCCATTTTTAAACTCCTTAAAATAGTAAAGGTTAAACTACAAAAAACAAACTACAAAAAAACTACTTGATTAGTGTGCATCATGCGCCTGTCCGATATATACGAACGCCAACGCCATGAAAATAAATGCCTGCAAGGTGATGACCAAAATGTGGAAAATCGCCCAAGCCAAACCGGCAATCAGGTGGAACACAAATAAAATCGGATCCAAAGTTTCGACACTGCCGGTTGACGCCCATGCACCGCCCAACAGGGCGATCAACAGGAACACCAGCTCACCGGCATACATATTACCAAACAACCGCATACCGTGGGATACGGTTTTGGACAAAAACTCTACCAAGTTCAGCAGGAAGTTGGCCGGAGCAAGCCATGGACCGAAAGGTGCGCAGAACAACTCGTGAATCCAACCGCCAAGGCCTTTGATTTTGACATTGTAGTAAATACAGATCAGCAATACGCCAATCGCCAGAGCCAAAGTCGTATTCAAGTCAGCTGTCGGCACAACGCGCAACAGGGCATGATGATTACCGGTAATGCCTTGCCATGCCATCGGCAGCAAATCAACCGGCAGCATATCCATGGCATTCATCAAGAGAATCCAGACAAACAAGGTCAGACCCAACGGGGCAACGGCTTTACGCGATTGTTCGTTATGGATAATGCTTTTACACATGTCATCCACGAATTCGAACAGAATTTCAACAGCCGCTTGGAAACGACCGGGAACACCAGCCGTCGCTTTTTTGGCACCGCGCCACAAAAGGAAGCTGCCGATTACGCCCAACAGAACGGCAAAAAAGATTGCATCAAGGTTAATGAACGAAAAATCAGCAATGTTTTTCAGTCCTTGACCCTGAGTAACATCCGACATACTGGTCAAGCTTTGCAAGTGGTGCTTGATGTAGTCGGCAGCGGTCATAGTTTCACCTGCCATAGTGTTTTACTCTCAACAATACTAAAAAAACCAAATGACTGACGCCAAGAAACGCCAATAAAAATGGGTAAAATACCAGTGATCGATGCCATATCGCAAAAACGACCAACATAGATACCAGCGACAGCACTACTTTTAAAACCTCTCCGCCGACAAACATCGAGCTTTGCAGATCGGGATTTCGTCGGGAAAACTTTAAAAGTAAAACTGCAACTAGGGTAGGCAAAATGTACGAAAATCCTCCCGCCAAAGCAGAGAGGAAGCCGGGCAATCCGGAGAATAATGCACAAACAACTGAAATTATTAATAATACAATCACTTGCAATGGGACTATCTGATTCATTGTACTTTGTACCCCAAAAAGCAAGGCAGGCTAATATAATCAAGAAGTTTGTTAACGTCAAGCAATATGTTAATCTTTGTGAACCTTTCACAAATAAATGATTAACACATATAAAACAAATCTTTGCTGGAATGGAGTTTAACACAAATTACATGTTGTTACATAGATTTTACAGAAGATTTTGATTTGTATTGTAAACATTTATACGCTCTACGCTTTTTCAAAAATTGAGGCCGTCTGAAAAGCTTTTTTTCAGACGGCCTGTTCTATTTATAAAGCCGTTAGAACGCTTGATTGATGCCCAACTGCTTCAGCAAATATTCGAATGTTTCCGGCGTATCAAAATGCAGCACGATTTTGCCTTTTTTCTGATTGCTGGTTTTGACTTCGGCATTAACGCCCAAATGCTCGGTCAATGCATCATTGATGCGGCGGATATCCGGGCTGATGGTTTTGGCTGCTTCGGGCTTGGCTTTTTGATGCGCCAATTGGCTGCGGCGTTCTACTTCGCGCACCGACCAGCCGTTTTTGACGGCTTTTTGCGCCAACTCCAATTGATCGACCACATGCAAGGTCAGCAACGCACGGGCATGACCCATTTCCAGACGGCGTTGGTAAAGCATTTCTTGAACCGGCTCAGGCAGGCTCAACAGGCGCAGGCTGTTGGAGATGGCGCTGCGGCTTTTACCGACGGCTTTTGCGATGGTTTCGTGGGTCAGTCCGAATTCGTCGGCGAGGCGTTTCAAACCTTGCGCCTCTTCAATCGGATTGAGGTTTTCACGTTGCAGGTTTTCAATCAAACCCATGGCCAACGCGGTTTCGTCGCTGATGGTTTTGATGACGACGGGAATTTCGGTCAAACCGGCCAACTGGGAAGCACGCCAACGGCGTTCGCCGGCAATCAATTCATATTGAGACAGACCACGTTCGCGTACGATAACCGGCTGGATAATGCCTTGTGCCTTAATAGAATCGGCCAATTCCTGCAAGGCTTCGTCATCCATTTGTACGCGCGCCTGATAGCGGCCGGGCTGAATATCGGCGATGGCAACCGTTGTCAGGCGGTCGCTACTGCTGCTGTCCACCGCATTGGATATCAGCGAATCCAAACCGCGTCCCAATCCACCTTTTGCTTTTGCCATATTGTTTTCCCTTTCAGACGGCCTCAATGTTGAAATGACGTATTCTATCGGATATTGCCGATTTACGACAATTTGAATCACGATGATTTGACTATTGCCATTTATTTACGGAGCGAAACCGCAAACACGCCCCTTAAAGCATTGCTCAAGCGGATTTCTTCCGCATTTTCCAACATAGAACGCGAGATGTGGGTTTCTTTGATTGTATCCGCACCTAAAAGCTGAGGCTGCTTCAATACCGCTTGGCGCATCACTCCGTTCAAAATATCCAAATCCAAAGACGGCGTAAGCCATTGTCCCTGATATTTGATAAACACATTGCTTCTTCCTCCCTCCAATAACAGGCCGTCTGAATTGAAAAACAGGCTGTCAAATGCGCCCTGCCCTTCTGCCGTTTTCCACGCCTGGTCAAAAATTTCACGGCGCGTGGTTTTGAAACGGCGCAGATAATCGCGTTGGCTTAATGTGTGCTCACTCAAGATGACGTATTGTTGTTCACTCAATTCAGAAACAGCCGCATGGCTCAATGCAAGGCCGTCTGAAAACAAGGCGGCTTTGACTCTAAACAACCCATTTGGCAACGCATCTATATAATGTTGGATTTGCTCTATTGCGTTTTCAGGCCAAGTCAGGTTGAGCACTTGCGCCGAGCTGTTCAGACGGCCAAAATGCAAATCAAGCAAACGGCATTGTTTGTTTTCCACGCGCATGGTTTCAAAAATACCAAAATCAGGCCGCAATTCATTGAGGAAGCGCGCCTTCCAACCGCACTCGCGATATTCGGCCTCCGGATCGCTATCAATCACAATTCCCGAACCCACGCCATAAACACCTTGATAAAGGCCGTCTGGAACCGGCTTCAGAGATAAAGTGCGGATCACGACATTAAACACGCCTTCAAACCCCAAACCCGTATCACACGGATGCAAAAAGCCGATGCTGCCTGTGTACAAACTGCGCGGTTCGGATTCGAGGGACTCAATAATCTGCATACTCATGCGTTTAGGCGCGCCGGTGATACTGCCGCACGGGAAGGCTGCGCGGAGAATATCGGCAACCGAAACATCAGCCAGCGCCTGCGCTTCGATGGCACTAGTCATCTGCCAAACGCTACCGAAACGGGAAACTTTAAACGGTTCAGGCACGCATACTTTGCCTGTTTGCGCAATTTTGCCGAGGTCGTTGCGCAACAAATCGACAATCATCACATTTTCGGCGCGGTTTTTCGGGTCGTTTTGCAATTCAACGGCGCGGCGTTCATCTTGCCCATCGTGAAGAATCGGCGCAGTGCCTTTCATCGGCTCGGTTGTAATCAGGCCGTCTGAATCGATTTTGAGGAAAAGTTCGGGAGAAAAACACAAAGTCCACGCCTCCTGCCCTGCCCCGTCGGGCAGACAAGACAAAACGGCATACGGCACAGGCTGGCGCAAGCGGCGGTAAAGTTGAATCGGATTGCCGTAAGTTTGCAGGTGCAGGCGTGCGGTGTAATTGATTTGATAGGTATCGCCGCGGCGGATGGCTTCGTGGATTTGACGGATATGCTCGAGATAATCGGCTTCGGATACGGAGAATCGGGGAGTAGAGATGCCTGCCTCAAGGCCGTCTGAATGATTGGCCAGCCAGTTTTCGGCATCGATTTCGGAATAATCGGCAAACCAGTGCAAACGCAGACTGCCACTGCGGCCAGACGGAATATCCATCAGCGGCAACCCGAATTCGTAGTCTGCAAACAACACTGCATGCAAACCCTTTTTCCAGCCGGCTTGCAAAATACTTGTTAACGAATCCAGTTCGTTATGATAAAACCGATGGCTTTCTACATGATTTTGATAGAGTTTTGCTCGGCCGCTCACGGCATCGTCAAACAGGGCGAAATAAGGCATGATTGCTGTACAAATAGGCTGATTATACGCTGCTTTTACATAAGTTAGCAGACAAATTCAAAAAAAGTACTCTAATGTAATTTTATGTAGTCGAACGAGGCATAAAAGGGTAGAATCAAACCATACCACACTATATCATTTAAAACTTAATCGATAAGGAGACTTTATGGCAGACCACCAATTAGAACCGTTCGAGAATGTTGAACTGGGCGAGAAACAAGACCAGCTGCAAGTATTCGAAAAGGCTGTTTTGGAACACGAAGGACGCGGCACTGACGAGGATTCCAGCAGCGCACCGCTTCCTGCCAACTACCCGTACAAACAACGTATGCGCCGTTCTGTTTACGAAAAAGAAAAACAGAAGCTGCAAATCGAATTATTGAAAGTACAAAGCTGGGTTAAAGATTCCGGTCAGCGTATCGTCAGCCTGTTTGAAGGCCGCGATGCAGCCGGTAAAGGCGGTACCATCAAACGTTTTATGGAACATTTGAACCCGCGCGGCGCACGCGTTGTCGCACTGGAAAAACCGACCACTACCGAACGCGGCCAATGGTATTTCCAACGCTACATCCAAAACCTGCCGACCGCAGGCGAAATGGTATTCTTCGACCGTTCATGGTACAACCGTGCCGGCGTAGAACGCGTCATGGGCTTCTGCGAACCTAACGAATACCTGCTCTTCATGCGTCAAACCCCTGAATTGGAACGCATGCTTGTTGCCAGCGGCATCCATCTGTTCAAATTCTGGTTCTCCGTATCCCGTGAAGAACAACTCCGTCGCTTCATCTCTCGCCGTGACGATCCACTGAAACACTGGAAACTGTCCCCTGTGGATATCCAGTCGCTCGACCGCTGGGACGACTACACCGAAGCCAAAAACGCCATGTTCTTCCACACCCACACCGGTGACGCGCCTTGGGTCATCATCCGCTCCGACGACAAAAAACGCGCACGTTTGAACTGTATCCGCTACTTCCTGCACCAGCTGGACTATCCGGGCAAAGACGTGAAAGCCATCGGCAAAGTGGACGATAAAATTGTTTTGATTCCCGACACACGTTACAAAGAAAAAACCGTAGACATCGGACACGATTAATTCTTAAAGCATCAAAGGCCGTCTGAAATTTCATCTTTCAGACGGCCTTTTCTTAATCCTCACGATTCCAATACGTTTTTTGTGCGAATACCAATTTATTGTCAGTAAATTTCACATTATCCAAATTCAACGCCCAAACATCACTTTTCATCACTCGAGCAGCAGGATGCGCTTTGTAAAATAAAGACTGCGCCGCTTTCAAATCCGCTTCATCTTCAATCAAAGCGGCAGTCGCCGCAAACTGAACACCGCTGATTTTCGTGATACTGTCAGGCTGACCGGCGATGGTGCCGGCTACTTTGGCAGAACGGCTCATCAGTCCGCCATGCTTTGTTTTCAAAGAAGTCAGCACAATCAGGCGGGCATTGGCCTCATCAAACACATAAAAACAACAAGCCGCCCAAACTTCGCCGTCTGCCGCAGCGGCAATACTGACGACATGATGATTGCTCAAAAATTTAACAATATTGGTAGGAATCGCTTGCATAATTTTTATCCTCTTTCTCAGTGTATTAAATTTATTTTCAGGCCGTCTGAAACATCAGCCCTGCCAGCGCGGCGCATCGGTTTGAACAATACCGAACAAGTCCAAAGCATGAGACACGCTGTGCGTAATCATATCATCAATGGATTCAGGCTTCTGATACAGAGCCGGAACGGGAGGAAACACAATACCGCCCATCTCCGTTACACGGCGCATATTGTCGATGTGTGCCAAGTTTAACGGCGCTTCACGCACCATCAACACCAGCCTGCGCCGCTCTTTCAACGTTACATCCGCCGCACGGCTGAGCAAATTATCGGCAAACCCGTGAGCAACCGAAGCCAAAGTTTTCATTGAACACGGCGCAATCAACATCCCGTCCGTCAAAAACGAACCGCTGGCAATACTTGCGCCGATATTACGGACAGAATGCACGACATCCGCCAAAGCATAAACGTCTTCTTTGGTGTAATCCGTTTCCAAAGCACGGGTCATCTCCGCCCCTTGCGAAACCACCAAATGCGTTTCTACCTGATGCTCACGCAAAAGCTGCAAAGCCTTCACGCCATACTGAAAACCGCTGGCACCGCTGATGCCGACAACCAAACGCTTCATTGTATTTCCCTGTCTCGGCCTAAAAATAAAGGAAAAGCAGATTCTCAAGACGAAAAAATAACCGCTAAAAAGCGGTTAGATTTTCTAATGTGGTGCCGACAGCGAGATTTGAACTCGCACAGCCTACGGCCACTACCCCCTCAAGATAGCGTGTCTACCAATTCCACCATGTCGGCATAAATCAAATTGTCTTACTGCTGCTGAGGATTCGGAGCAACAGGAGTTGTATTGTTTTGTGCAGGCGTTGCAGGCTTAGGAGCCTGTTGGGTCTGCTTCACATCGCTGAAGTCTAAACCGTGCTTATTGGAGTGGGTGTGAATATACACCATTGCCATGCAGGTCGCAAAGAAAAATGTTGCAGCAACGGCAGTCGAGCGGCTGAGGAAGTTGGCATTACCGGCAGAACCGAATACGCCTTGCGCGCTACCGCTGCCAGAACCGAATGTTGCGCCGGCATCCGCACCTTTACCGTGTTGCAGCAATACTAACACGATTACGAATAGAGCGGAAATAATATTAATAATCCAGATAAGGGTTTTAAAGGCTTCCATATGTTTTCTACGAGGCTTGTGCTGCGTTGATGATGGCGGTAAAGGAGTCATATGATAATGACGCGCCACCAACCAATGCGCCGTCTACATGAGGTACTGCGAAGATGTCGGCCGCGTTATCCGCTTTCACACTTCCGCCGTAAAGAACGCGGATTTTAACATCGCTTCCGCACAAAGACAAGATTTCTTTGTAGATAAATGCGTGCATGTCGGCGATTTGTTCGACAGTGGCGACTTTGCCTGTACCGATCGCCCAAACCGGCTCGTAGGCAACGGCGATGTTTTTGGTGTTCAAACCTTGCAGGATGGAAAGCTGGTGGGCAATGACTTCGTGTTCTTTACCGGCTTCGCGTTCTTCCAAGCTTTCGCCGACGCACAACAATGGAATCAGGCCGACGTTGAGGACGTTTTCCATTTTGCGGCGTTGGATTTCGTTTTTCTCGCCGAAATAAAGGCTGCGCTCGGAGTGGCCGATGAGGACGATGTCTGTACCGATGTCGGCAAGCATTTCGGCGGACACTTCGCCGGTGTACGCGCCGTTATTCGGGAAACGGCTCACGTCTTGCGCACAGGTCAAGATGCGGTTGTTCAAAACAATCTGCATGGCGTTGTGCAATTGCAACAGATAAACGGTCGGAGCGGCGAGGCCGATGAGGACGCGTTCGGCGGTGGGCATGATGCGGAAGCGGTGCATAAGCGCATTGTTGTTTTGGAGTCGGCCGTTCATTTTCCAGTTGCCGATAACCCATTTTTGATCCCACATTCCGATTTGGTGATACATCTTTATTGCTCCGTGTGTTGGTTGTTGCTTGCTGTAGCGTCATGTAATGTGAAAGTTTAGTGGATATATGTGCGCTTGGCAATTATTAACGAGCCTCCGGGCCGTCTGAAAGATGGCACACTCTCCGACAAGGATTTATAATGTATGCTTCGATAAAATTAAGAATTGAACGGAGCACAAATATGGACTTTGAAAAAGCGCGTTTCAATATGGTTGAACAGCAGATTCGTCCGTGGGATGTCTTGGACTTCGACATTTTGGATGCTTTGGAGGAGATCGAGCGCGAACATTTTGTCGGCGAGGCTTTTCAAGGTTTGGCCTATGCGGATATGGAGCTGCCGCTGACCAACGGCCATAAGATGTTGGAACCCAAAGTCGTTGCCCGCCTGGCTCAAGGTTTGAAACTGAAAAAAGACGAAACCGTCTTAGAAATCGGTACAGGCTCAGGCTATGCAACTGCCCTGCTGTCCAAACTGGCCGGCAAAGTCGTCACTGACGACATCGATGCCGAGCAGCAGCAACGCGCCAAAAAAGTTTTGGACGAATTGGGCTTTACCAACGTTGATTATGTGCAAAACAACGGCCTGACCGAAGCATCGCAAGGCGCTCCTTTTGATGCGATTTATGTGGGCGGCGCAGTAGACAGTGTGCCTGAAATTCTGAAAGAGCAACTGAAAGACGGCGGCCGTATGGTGGTCATCGTCGGCCGCAAACCGGTACAACGCGCGCTTTTGCTGACGCGTAACGGCAATGAGTTTTCCGAAAAGGTATTGTTCGACACCGTCGTAGCACACTTGGAAGACAAATCAGCCAATCCGTTCGGCGATTTCGATTTTTAAACAACAGGCCGTCTGAAAGTTCAGACGGCCTCATACTTTTACACCCTACCCTATGACCGACATCATCCAACTCTCGCCCGCCGAATTGAAACAATGGCAGGACGAAGGCCGCGCATTTCATCTGCTCGATGTCCGCACCGATGAAGAACGCGCCATCTGCACCCTGCCCGCTGCCATTCACATCCCGATGAACCTCATCCCACTGCGCCAAAACGAGCTGCCCGACGACGATTTGCCCATCGTCGTTTACTGCCACCACGGCATCCGCAGCCTGCACACGGCAATGTATCTAGAAGATGCCGGATTTGAAAACCTCTACAACCTGCAAGGCGGTATTGATGCTTGGGCAATGCAGGTGGACAGCAAAATGATGCGGTATTGAATCGGTTTTATCAATAAAAGGCCGTCTGAAACTGGGTTTCAGACGGCCTTTGTGATTATTTCACAAACCGTGCATCTGCCATAAACGGCCGTGTAGCCGCCGGTTTGGCAGAATAAAAGCGGGAGAAAGTGCTGTCGATTTTGGTCTGTATCGGTTTACCGTCCAATGTTGCCGATGCTTCCAATTTCACGCCACCGCCACTGGTTTCGCCTAATTTCATATTTGGCAACGTCAGTTTGGCAATATTGAGTTTCACATTTTCCACTTTGGTATCGGGAGACATCAGCTGTTTGCCGACGGGGCGGATTTTCTCACCCTCATCATGAGGCGCGGCACCACTGTTGTCATCAACCACGCCGATATTAATCAATCGGGCAGATGCCAAATCCATCTTGCCGTTTTGAACCGGAATACCGACAAACAGTTTTACGCCGCGATGAATAAACGTATTGTCCCGCCACTGAGTTTGGCCTTCTTTCGGTGGTTTGGTTTCTGCCGCCACCGAATAAGTGCGGCCCATAATCATCAATTTATAACCCGGAATTTTTTTCGCACCCAATCCATCGGTAATGTCTTCGACCAGTTGCGGCGCAGTCAGGGTTTCGTTTGCCAAAATACGGGCTGAAGTTTCTGCCAGATGGGCGGGCTTGCCGTCTATGGTCAATGCCTGTTCATGGCCGAAATCAGATGCAAATGCAGGCACGGCGGCCAGCGCGGCGGCCAATGCTAGAATACGGATGGTTTTCATTGCAGACTCCTGATAAAAATGTAATTGGGTTGATTACCCGATAAAATCCGGGCGATATTGATTGGAGTCGATATTTTTATATAAATGATATAGATTATCAAGAATATTTAACTTTTAAAATTGAAAAGGCCGTCTGAAACCCAGTTTCAGACGGCCTTTTCAATTTGGCTTAAAACCTTCTATCAGTCTTTGAAGCGTTTGAATACCAATGTGCCGTTGGTACCGCCAAAGCCGAAGGAATTGGAGATGGCAACGTCGATTTTCGCGTCACGTGCTTCGTTGGCACAGTAGTCCAGATCGCAACCGGCTTCAACGTCTTGTTCAAAGATGTTGATGGTCGGTGGAGATTTTTGCTCGTGTACCGCCAACACGCTGTACAACGCTTCCACACCGCCAGCCGCGCCAAGCAAGTGGCCGGTCATGGATTTGGTGGAGTTAACGATGACTTTGCGCGCATGATCGCCCAAAGCGCGTTTGATGGCTTTGGTTTCGTTGGCATCGCCCAAAGGAGTCGATGTACCGTGTGCGTTGACGTAATCAACGTCTTCAGGATTCAGGCCGGCATCTTTCAGGGCGCGGGTAACGGCCAATGCAGGACCTTCTTCGTTAGGCGCGGTAATGTGGTAGGCATCGGAGCTCATGCCGAAGCCGACGATTTCGGCGTAAATTTTCGCACCGCGTTTTTTCGCATGTTCCAATTCTTCCAACACCAGCACGCCAGCGCCTTCGCCGATAACGAAACCGTCACGGCCTTTGTCCCACGGACGGGAAGCGGTGGCGGGATCGTCGTTGCGGGTAGAAAGGGCTTTCATCGCAGCAAAGCCGCCCACGCCCAAAGTGCTGATTGCGCCTTCCGCACCGCCGGCAATCATCACATCCGCATCGCCGTATTTAATCAGTCGTGCAGAGTCGCCGATGGAGTGCGCGCCGGTGGTACAGGCAGACACCATGCCGTAGCTCGGGCCGCGGTAGCCTTTAAGGATGGTCACGTGGCCGGAAATCAGGTTGATCAACGAGCCCGGAATAAAGAAAGGATTGATTTTGCGCGCGCCGCCTTCGAGTACGGCTTTGCCGGTCGCTTCAATGCTCGGCAGGCCGCCGATACCGGAGCCGATGTTGACACCGACACGGTCTTTGTCGAGGGTTTCCAAATCGTCCAAGCCTGAATCATTGATGGCTTGCAGGGCGGCGGCGATACCGTAATGGATAAACACGTCCATGCGGCGCGCTTCTTTCGCGCTGATGTATTGGCCGATGTCGAAATCGCGTACTTCGCCGGCGATTTGGCTGTTGATGTCGGATGCGTCAAAGCGGGTAATCCGTCCGATGCCGCTTTTGCCTGCGAGCAGATTGCTCCATGCGGTGGCGACGTCGTTGCCGACCGGTGATACTTGGCCAAGACCTGTGATGACTACTCTTCTCTGACTCATGATAATCTCGCTGTTAGTTGTCGGGATTTTCGCGGCAGACTTGCTCTTTTTCTTCGTGAAAACGGGCAAAACTCATGCCGTCTGAAATTTCAGGGGTTTGATAATAAGGTAAAAGCCTCTATTGCGATGGCGCAGCAGAGGCTGGGTGTTTGAGGCGACCGATTAGCCTTGGTGGGCGTTGATGTAGTCGATAGCCAATTGTACGGTAGTGATTTTTTCAGCGTCTTCGTCAGGGATTTCGCAGCCGAAAGCTTCTTCCAAAGCCATCACCAGTTCCACGGTGTCCAGAGAGTCAGCACCCAAATCGTCTTGGAAAGAAGATTCGTTTTTCACTTCGGCTTCGTTTACGCCCAGTTGTTCAGCAACAATTTTTTTAACTTGTTGTTCGATGTTTGACATAATTAGTCGTTCCTTTTCGCCTTGCGGCAGGTTGTTTAAGAGAAATAATTCGTCGGTATTGTACCGAATTCGGATAGAGTTTTCCATCTAATCCTGCATTTTAGCACAGATTATTCAGTAAAAACCTGTTGTTGCGCATATTAGCATAGGCTGATTTTAACCTACAAGCAGGAAATTGTTTTTATTTGATATCATAGGGTTAAGTTTGATTATCGTGAATCTCGGCCGTCTGAAAAACCGGTTTTCGCCGTTTTTTCTTTCCGTTTTCGCGCGTCTGGCAGGAGTATAAGACGAATCAAAAATGCCTTAAATAAGGCCTCGCAACGCCATCAAACTCGTTTTATTGCCCGCCCTTTCAGACGGCCCGACATAAGCGGGCAAATCAAACAAGGTTCTTTCTACCCCAAAAATTCTTTCAAAAACAGCAACACGCAGGCGAGTTCGTCGGCGGATTCGCGTTGCGTGCCGTTGCCGGTATGGCCGCCGCCGTCAGGCGAGTAGAGCCAAGATTGCGGCGAGGTTTCGCGCAGTTTGGCGTAGAACTTGAGCGCGTGGGCGGGATGGACGCGGTCGTCGCTGAGGCTGGTGGTAATGAGTGCGGGCGGATAATCGATGCCGTCTGAAAGATTGTGATACGGCGACAATTCGCCAAGCCAGCGTTTGCAGACTTCGTATTTCTGCGGATTGCCGTATTCGTCCGTCCAGCTTGAACCGGCGGACAGCAGCGGATAACGGATCATGTCGGTCAGCGGCACTTCGCACACCAGCGCACCGATGCTTTGCGGTTCGCGCACGAAGGCGGCGGCGGTAATCAGGCCGCCGTTGCTGCCGCCCTGCAAACCGATGTGTTCGGGCGAACTCATGCCGCGTTCGGACAAATCGCGCACGACTGCCAGCAAATCGTCGACGCTTTTATGTTTGCTTACGCCTTGCGCCGCCTGATGCCAGCGCGGGCCGAATTCGCCGCCGCCGCGTATGTTCGCCAACACGAAGGCGTTGCCCTCTTCCAGCCAATATTTGCCGACGCTGCCCAGATAATGCGGTAATTCGGGAATGCCGAAACCGCCGTAGGCATAGACTAAG
This sequence comes from Neisseria sp. HMSC061B04, assembly GCF_001836705.1. Taxonomy (NCBI): domain Bacteria; kingdom Pseudomonadati; phylum Pseudomonadota; class Betaproteobacteria; order Neisseriales; family Neisseriaceae; genus Neisseria; species Neisseria sp. HMSC061B04. The sequence continues at coordinate 24,297 of NZ_KV830200.1, read as the reverse complement.
GTCGGCGTGTCGGGGGCGGCGTTTTTGCCGACGTGGAAATAAGGAATGCGCTCGCCGTCGGCCGAAGTCGTCCAAAACTGCTGCACGTTGATGCCGTCTGAATCAAACTGTTGCGGCTGGCGGCGCATGACGGTCAGTTCCATCACGTTCAAATCCAGCGCAAACAGTGTCAGCGGCGTGGTGAAATCGCTGGCGGCAAGGTAAACCACGTCTCCGCCCCACGGCTGGTCGGTCATTTCCAACGCGCCCGAAGGCAGGCGCGGCAACTCGACTTCCTGCCATTTACCATCGGTAAAACGCCATGCTTTCAGACGGCCTTGTACGTTTTCCAACAGGCTCGCCACCACAAAACGCTTGGTCGTTTCCACGCTTTCCAATGCCTGCGTTTCATCTGGCGCAAACAAAAGCTGCGCCGCGCCCAATTCGCCCCGATTCAGCTTCACCGCCACCAGCGCGCCGCTCGGATAACTTTGATTCGCACGGTTCCAGTCTTTGCGCAACGTCAGCAAAAGATGCCCCGCCAGATAGCCGACCACATCGCAATCATTGGGCAGGTTTAACGGCTTCGCCTCGCCTTCGGACGACACCTGCAAATAGGTTTTGGTGTAAAAACCGTCCGACGCTTCAATCAAATCAATCGGCGAACCCTGCGGATCGAGATAACGCCACGCGTTCACCATCATCGCGCCTTTATCGATTTGATACACCGGCAGGCTTTCCTCGAAACTTTTGCCGCGCTCCACCAGCCACACTTCGCGCGGATAGCCAGATTCGGTCAACTGGCGTTCGTCCCAAGCCGGACACACCCAAACGCTGTTTTCATCGCGCCACGACACATGGTTTTTGCCTGCCGGAAAGTGAAAGCCGCCTTCTACCAATTCCCCTGCTTCCAAATCCACTTCCAGCGTATAAGCCGTATCGCCGCCCGATTTGCTCAGTGTTAACAACGCGCGGTTGGGCTGCTCTACCAAGTGCGACACACCGCCCAAATACACATCGTCGCCGAGCAATTCGTCGAAATCCGCCACTGAAAACAGGATTTTCCACTCAGGATAGCCGGAACGATAAGTCGCCGCCGTGCACACGCGGTACACGCCCTTCGGATATTCCGCGTCCTGATGGAAATGGTACATCCGCGCGCGGTGTTCCTGACAAAACGGAATCTGCCGCGTGTCCTGCATCTGCGCCAAAATGCCGTCAGACAATTCGCGTGCTTTGTCGTTTTCTAAAAAACGCGCACGCGTTTCGGCATGCGCCGCGGCGGCAAAATCTTGCGTTTCGGGGGCGTCGAGGTTTTCAAAATGGAGATAGGAATCGGGGTAGGATTTCATAAAAAAAGGCCGTCTGAAAGATTGGGAAACGGAATTATAACGGCAAAATCAAAAAGGCCGTCTGAAACCTGCGTTTCAGACGGCCTAAGTATGATTCAACTCAACGCCCGTATATTTTCCACAAACCTTCCTGCAAACCAAACGCAGGCTCGCCGTCTTTCGGCTGGGTGCGGACATAGCTGCCGTCAGGCTGCATCAGCCAAGCCTGGGTATTGTCTTCCAAAGCCATTTCCAAGCCTTCGCGGATCACGCGCTCTTTGAGTTCGGGCGTGGTAATCGGCGTGGCGACTTCAATGCGGCGGAAGAAGTTGCGACCCATCCAGTCGGCGCTGGAGATAAAGGTATCGTCTGCACCATTGTTATGGAAGCAATACACGCGCGAGTGTTCGAGTTGGCGGCCGATGATGGAGCGGACGCGGATGTTTTCGGACAAGCCTTTGACACCCGGGCGCAAGGTACACATACCGCGCACAATCAGGTCGATTTGCACGCCTGCCGCGCTGGCTTGATACAGCGCATCAATCACACTCGGCTCGATGAGTGAATTCATCTTGGCGGTAATCCGTGCCGGTTTACCGGCTTTGGCGTGTTCTGTTTCCTGCTTGATGCGGTCGATGACCATTTTGTGCAGGGTAAACGGGCTTTGATAGAGCTTGTTCAGACGGCCCGGCTTGCCCAAGCCTGTGATTTCCATAAACAGAATGTTCACATCGGCAGTGATTTGTTCGTCGGCGGTAATGATGCCGAAGTCGGTGTAAATGCGCGATGTGCCTTGGTGGTAGTTGCCGGTACCGAGGTGGGCATAACGCTTGAGCACGCCGTCTTCGCGACGGATAACCAAAGCCATTTTGGCATGGACTTTGTAGCCGAATACGCCGTACACGACGTGCGCGCCCGCCTCTTCCAGCTGCTTCGCCCAGTTGACGTTGTTGGCTTCGTCAAAACGCGCCATCAGTTCGACCACGACGGTAACTTGTTTACCCGCCAGCGCGGCCTTCATCAATGCGCGCACAAGCTCGGAATTGCTGCCGGTGCGGTAGATGGTCATTTTGACGGCCAATACATCCGGATCGGCCGCAGCCTCGCGTATCATTTGGACAACCGGATCAAACGACTGATACGGATGGTGCAGCAAAATCGGCGACTGTTTGACCAGTTTGAACACGGAGCCATTTTTGCGCAAGGCTTTCAGACGGCCTGCATTGCGCGGCGGAAACTTCAAATCTGGCCTGTCCACCAAATCGGGAACGGCATTAAGGCGCACCAAATTGACCGGCCCTTTGACCTGATACAGCTCGGTAGAAGTCAGTTTGAACTGGGCGAGCAGGAAATCGTGAATGTATGCCGGGCAAGTATCCGCCACTTCCAAGCGCACGCCGTCGCCGTATTCACGGTCGTGCAACTCGTTTTGAATCGCGGCACGCAGGTTTTTCAAATCTTCTTCATCAACCGTCAAATCGCTGTCGCGCGTGAGGCGGAACTGATGGCAGTCTTTAACCTTCATGCCGGGAAAGAGTTTGCCGACATGGGCGTGCAAAATAGACGATAAGAACACAAAGCCTGCATCACCGCCGCAAATTTCAGACGGCATGGGAACGACGCGCGGCAAAATGCGCGGAGCCTGCACAATCGCCATACCGGACGGACGGCCGAACGCATCCGTGCCTTCGAGTTCGACGGCGAAGTTGAGCGATTTGTTTAACGGGCGAGGAAACGGGTGTGACGGATCAAGGCCGATGGGCGTGAGAATGGGCAACAGCTCGTTGTCGAAATAGTTTTCGATCCATTTTTTCTGCGCGGCCGTCCATTTGTGGCGGCGATAGAAATGAATGCCGGCGCGGCTGAGTGCAGGCTGCAATACTTTGTTAAACAGGTCGTACTGCTCGCGAATCAAGGCCTGCGCCTCTTTCGCCACCGCTTCGATGGTTTCGGCTGCGGTTTTGCCGTTGTCGAGCAGCTGATGCGGGCGCAATTTGTTTTCGCGTTTCAGCCACGCCATGCGGACTTCAAAAAATTCGTCCAAATTAGAAGACACGATGCACAGGAAACGCAAACGTTCCAACAAAGGAACTTTCGTATCCTGCACCTGAGCCAGTACACGGCGGTTAAACGCCAACAGGCTGAGTTCTCGGCAGAGAATGCGGTTTTGCTCGGGCATAGTTCACTCCTGAAACATCGGTCATTAAGACTATCAAGTATAACGTTTTGACGCTGTTCCGTCAGGTTTCAGACGGCCTTAGCAGACAACCTCATCCCTATTTGAGGCAAGACAAAGGGTTATCCGTTTTTTTCTATGCCGAAACAGCGGTTTTTGCTATAATGCGCAGTTTAATGCAACCGCAATACCACTGCTAAAGGATAAGAAAATGGGCTTTTTGCAAGGCAAAAAAATTCTGATTACCGGCATGATCTCCGAGCGTTCCATCGCTTACGGCATCGCCAAAGCCTGCCGCGAACAAGGCGCGGAATTGGCATTTACTTATGTTGTCGACAAACTGGAAGAGCGCGTCCGTAAAATGGCGGCCGAACTCGGCTCCGAACTCGTGTTCCGCTGCGACGTTGCCAGCGATGACGAAATCAACCAAGTTTTCGTTGATTTGGGCAAACACTGGGACGGCTTGGACGGCCTCGTCCACTCCATCGGCTTCGCCCCCAAGGAAGCCTTGAGCGGCGACTTCCTCGACAGCATCAGCCGCGAAGCGTTCAACACCGCTCACGAAATCTCCGCATACAGCCTGCCTGCGCTGGCCAAAGCCGCACGTCCGATGATGCAGGGCCGCAACGCCGCAATCGTTGCACTGAGCTACTTGGGCGCCGTTCGTGCCATTCCTAACTACAACGTTATGGGCATGGCCAAAGCCAGCCTTGAAGCCGGCATCCGCTTCACCGCCGCCTGCCTGGGCAAAGAAGGCATCCGCTGCAACGGCATCTCCGCAGGCCCGATCAAAACCCTGGCCGCTTCCGGCATCGCCGATTTGAGCAAACTCTTGGGCCACGTCGCTTCCCACAACCCATTGGGCCGCAACGTTACCACTGAAGAAGTCGGCAACACCGCCGCCTTCCTGCTGTCCGACCTCGCTTCCGGCATTACCGGCGAGATTACCTACGTTGACGGCGGTTACAGCATCAATGCGCTGAACGACGAAGAGAACTAAACGGTTTACACACCAAACGCACTTTCATGATGAAAGTGCGTTTTTTATGGCCATTACATTATGGTTTGAATAACTGCATGACAAAAAAGGCCGTCTGAAAGTCAAATACGGATACGAAACATTACCTTTACAGGCTTTCAATGATTATGTTTTCAACATTATTATATTATCATTCTACCTCAATTTAAAATTCCGATAGAGCATTGATTCTAAAGATAACATTCATGTTATCTGATACTTAACCGCTGATAAAAAGTGGTGCAAAAAAGTAACAGAAAAAATTTAGACGGCCTGTTTTTCATACAGAAAGCATAGAAGCCGGGCATTTTTAGCATAAAATACAAAATTTAACATTAATGAATTTTTTCTTAACCGATAAAGCGTTAATATGCCTGCCGTTTTATTGAACTACATCTGATTTTGACTCAAACACATACAGGAGATTAATTATGTCAATCGCTTCAGAATTTAAAGAATTTATTATGCGTGGCAACGTTGTCGACCTCGCAGTCGGTATGGTTGTCGGTACAGCATTCAGCGGCATCGTCAAATCATTGGTTGATGATGTAATCATGCCTCCTATCGGTCTGCTGATCGGCGGCGTTGATTTCTCCAACCTGTTCATTACCCTGAAAGACGGCGCACAAGCCGCTCCTGCTGAAGGTTACGCCAACCTGGCAGCCGCTCAAGCAGCCGGTGCCGTTACCCTGAACATCGGTCTGTTCATCAACACCGTGATCAGCTTCCTGATCATCGCCGCTGCCATCTTCTGCGTGGTTAAAGCCATCAACTCTGTGAAAAAAGCCGAAGCTCCTGCTGAAGAAGCACCAGCAGAGCCTAGCGAAGAAGTTCTGTTGTTGCGCGAAATCCGTGACTCTCTGAACAAAAAATAATCACAATACCCAAACATACACACAAACCAAGGCCGTCTGAAACCATTTCAGACGGCCTTTTCTCATACTAATTTGGTATGCCTGTTAAGCCCTTCCGATTGAAAGAATTACGCCCTTCCCTTTCTCAGCAATCTATCCTGCTTTTTCAACCATGAAGCAACCCCTCATAGCAAACACAAAGAAAATGAGCAGCGCACCTCCTTGCCAATAAAAAAGCCCGATGCGTTCAACATCGGGCTTTTAACTGGAAAACCAATCTTAATCTTTGCGTGTTTCCACCAAAATCATTTCGACTGCTACGTCTTCCACTTCTACTTTAGGCACATCCGAACGGCGTGTTTTAGCAACCGGTTCAGGTTGTGGCTGCGTGGCAAAAGCGGCAACGGCTTGCGGATCGGTTTCAACGAAGATCAAATCGCCTAAGCTCTCAGGTACAACGATTGCAACAGGCGCTGCTTCAGCTACGGCTTCAGCTACGGCTTCAGTTTGTGTGGCAACAGTTTCGGTTGGTACTTCTGCTGGTGCAACAGTAGCCGTTTCATTCGGAGATAATACCGCAGAAATGGCTTCTTTGACGTTGCTGACTGCAGAAGCAAGCAGGGCTTGTTCAGCATCAGCGCCTTCAGTTTGCACTACGGCAGGCTCGTCTTCGCTTTCAATCGCAAATACGAATGGCTCTGCGCTGGCAACTTCAGGCTCGGATACCACAATCACCAGCGGCTCGGCATGATCATCTTCCTGCGGCAAAGGTACATTTTCAGCTTCAACCGTTTCGTTCAAACCTAAAACATGCGCTACGGCAAAGAGGACTTTGTCGGCAGTGTCGGTAATGTTCAGGTATTGCTCGATTTTTGCTGAAGACGGAATATTGCGTTTTTTGCTGTTGGAACGGCGGTCGTTGCGATTGTTGCGCTGACGGTTGTTGCGCTCGCGTCCTTGACGGCCGTTGTTTTTCACACCCTCTTCGCTGCGGGCGTTGTCGTCCGCTTCGACTTGCGCCTGTTCGCCATCGGCTTGAACGTTCGCATCCTCAATACGGTTTTCCGCATATTGGTTACGGTTGCGCTCGTTACGGCCGTTGTTGCGGCGGCGTTTATTGCCGTTTTGTTCCGCTTGGTTTTCAGACGGCATCTCAGCCAGTGCGGCCACTTCTTGAACGTTTACGTCTTCAACCGTTTCCTCAACACGGTTACGCTCGTTGTTGCGCTCATCGCGGCGGTTGTTGCGGTTGCGGCTGCGGCGGCTTTCTTTACGCTCGTCGTTGCGGCTTTCGCTTGATTTGTTTTCTTCAAACTTGCTCTCGGCAGCTTCGGCATTCACTTCGCGCACTTCAACTTTGCTGCCGTCGTTTTTGTTGTTGCGGCGTGGATTTTGACGGCGGCTGTTTGAACGGCGGTTGCTGTTTTGGCTGCGGTTGGTTGTAGTGCGTTTTTCGGCAGGCTCTTGAGCAACTGCCGCAGGTGCAGGCTCGCCGCCGAAAATGCGTTTCAACCAGGCTTTGAAGCTGTCCCACCAAGAGGCTTTTTTCTCAGGGGCGACAGTCGGTGCAGGCTGGGTATGGCGCACGCCTTTGACGGCAGGCTCAGGACGGGAAGCTTTGGCTTTTTCGCTGCCGAAAGGTTTGGCGGATTCGTCTTCTTCCGGCTCGGCAACGCGTTTGTAGCTCGGTTCGCCGTCTTCTTCTACGTCATCGATGCGGATGCGGTTGATTTCGTAGTGCGGATTTTCCAAGTGGATGTTTGGAATCAGGACGACGTTCACATCCAAACGTTCTTCCATCGCAAACAGCTCGGCGCGTTTTTCGTTCAACAGGAAGGTGGCGACATCGACAGGCACCTGTGCGCGTACTTCGCCGGTGTTGTCTTTCATTGCTTCTTCTTGAATGATGCGCAAAACGTGCAGGGCGGTGGATTCGATACCGCGGATAACGCCGGTACCGGCGCAGCGCGGACACGCAACATGGCTGCTTTCGCCCAAAGCCGGTTTCAAACGTTGGCGGCTCAATTCCAAAAGGCCGAAACGCGAAAGTTTGCCCATTTGCACGCGGGCGCGGTCTTTTTTGAGCGCGTCGCGCAGGACGTTTTCAACATCGCGCTGGTGTTTCGGATTTTCCATGTCGATGAAGTCGATGACGACCAAGCCGCCCAAGTCGCGCAGGCGCATTTGACGGGCGACCTCTTCGGCGGCTTCCATATTGGTTTTGAACGCGGTGTCTTCAATGTCCGAGCCACGTGTGGCGCGCGCAGAGTTGACGTCGATGGAAACCAGGGCTTCGGTGTGGTCGATCACAATCGCGCCGCCTGACGGCAAGCTGACGCTGCGTGAGAACGCGCTTTCGATTTGGTGTTCGATTTGGAAACGGGAGAACAGCGGCGTGTGGTCTTGATAGAGTTTCAGACGGCCTACATTGCTCGGCATGACGTAGCTCATGAACTCGGCAACTTGGTCGTAAACTTCTTGATTGTCCACCAAAATCTCGCCGATGTCGGGACGGAAATAGTCGCGAATCGCACGAATCAGCAGCGAGCTTTCCATAAAGAGCAGGTAAGGGTCATGATGCGCTTTGCCTGCTTCTTCAATGGCTTGCCAGAGCTGTTTGAGGTAGTTCAAGTCCCATTCCAACTCTTCCGCGCTGCGGCCGATGCCGGCGGTGCGGGCGATGATGCTCATGCCGTTCGGAATGTCGAGTTCTGCCATGGCGGCTTTCAACTCTTGGCGCTCTTCGCCTTCGATACGGCGGGATACGCCGCCGCCGCGCGGATTGTTCGGCATCAATACCAAATAGCGGCCGGCCAGGCTGATGAAGGTAGTCAGCGCCGCGCCTTTGTTGCCGCGCTCGTCTTTTTCGACTTGGACGATGACTTCCATGCCTTCTTTGAGCACGTCTTGAATACGCGCCCTGCCGCCTTCGTAGTCGCGGAAATATGAGCGCGACACTTCCTTAAACGGCAAAAAGCCGTGGCGGTCGGTTCCGTAATCGACGAAACACGCTTCCAGCGACGGCTCGATGCGGGTAATGATACCTTTGTAGATATTGCCTTTACGCTGTTCTTTGCCCAGCGTTTCGATGTCCAAGTCCAAAAGGTTTTGGCCATCGACAATGGCAACGCGCAGCTCTTCGGCCTGCGTTGCGTTGAATAACATTCTTTTCATAGTCACCTCGTGAACAGCGGCCGTTTGATTTGTGAATATCTTTTTCAGACGGCCTGTCTGTCCGGTTGGCACTCTGCAAAGGCAAGATGGGAAAATCCCCGTGTAACCAGTATTTGATTTGAAATCCGCAAGGTTGCATGCTTGAACTCAAGCCATGTGCGGACGGATTCGGATAAAGAAGGAAATAAAGAACAATGCGGCGGAAAGGTTGATGGTTCCGCTGCCGTCCGAATGCTGATGTTTCGGACAAAATGAAGGCAGCCTACATCTTCTTATTATCGTAGCGCCGGTAATTTCGGACGGTGCTGCGCGGACTGCGTCTTACGCCCGGCCGGACGGCAGGTTCAATTCAAACTTAATTACGGGATTGCGTTTGCCGGCTTTGAACAAACACAAGGAAATGCTTTGCGGAGTGCGTTTTTAATATAAAATCTCGTTTTAACAATAAATCCGTTTCAGACGGCCTGCGACGGCAGGTTCAAGTCCCGAAACGGACGTTTGGGATTATAGAGAAAATGCACGCAATACGCAAAGATTCAGTCAGCCTGATTGCCGTTGCCGAACACGAGGAAGGCCAACGCCTTGATAACTATCTGATAAAAATCCTCAAAGGCGTCCCGAAAAGCCATATCCACCGCATCATCCGCGCCGGCGAAGTGCGGCTGAACAAAAAACGCTGCAAACCCGACAACCGCATTCAGGCAGGCGATACCGTCCGCATTCCGCCGATACGTACCGCCGAAAAACAAAGGCCGTCTGAAAGCCAGGCCGCGCCCGCGCGCGAATTTGACATCGTTTACGAAGACGATGCGCTTTTGGTCATCAACAAACCGTCCGGCGTTGCCGTCCACGGCGGCAGCGGCGTGAGCTTCGGCGTCATCGAACAAATCCGCCGCGCCCGTCCCGAAGCGCGTTATCTCGAACTCGTCCACCGCCTCGACAAAGACACCAGCGGCCTTTTGATGATAGCCAAAAAACGCAGCGCCTTGGTGAAACTGCACGAAGCCATCCGCAACGACCATCCGAAAAAAATCTATCTCGCACTGGGTGTCGGCAGGCTGCCGAACGACCGCTTCCACGTCAAGCTCCCCCTGTTCAAATACACCGGCGCACAAGGCGAAAAAATGGTGCGTGTCAGCGAAGACGGCCAATCCGCCCACACCATCTTCCGCGTGTTAAACCGTTTTTCAGACGGCCTTTTGCACCAAGTCGGCCTATCCGACCTGACCTTTGTCGAAGCCACCCTGAAAACCGGCCGCACCCACCAAATCCGCGTCCATCTGCAATCGCAAGACTGCCCCATTGCCGGCGACGAACGCTACGGCGACTATCAAGCCAACAAACGCCTGCAGAAACTCGGTTTGAAAAGAATGTTCCTGCACGCTTCCGAGCTGCACCTCGCCCATCCGCTGACCGGCGAAAAACTGATTCTGAAAGCACCCCTGCCGCAAGAATTGGCGCAATTCGTTTTAATGTTGGAAAATCAGGAAAAGGCCGTCTGAAAGGAAACCCATGAAACCCAAACTCATTATTTTCGACTGGGACGGCACGCTTGCCGACACCACCAATCCCATCATCCACACCTTCCAACAAAGCTTTGCCGATTGCGGCCTGCCCGTTCCCGAAGCCGACCAAATCCGCCCGCTCATCGGATACAGCCTCTCCGGCATCATCCGCCGCCTTGCCCACAACGTCAGCGAACACGTTCAGGAAACCCTGATTGAGACCTATGCCGCGCACTACCTTAATCCCAACAACCGCAACATGACCCTGTTCCCCGAAGCCCTGCCCTGCCTGCAACGCTTGAAGCAACAAGGTTATTGGCTTGCCGTAGCGACCGGCAAAGGCCGCAGCGGACTGGATAGGTCCATCGAGCAAACCGGCACCCAAGCCTTTTGGCTGGAAACCGCCTGCGCTAGCGAATATCCGTCCAAACCCGCGCCCGATATGGTACTCGCCCTCTGCGACCGACTGGGGATTGAGCCGGAAGAGGCCGTCGTCGTCGGCGACACCACCCACGACCTAGAAATGGCCGCCAACGCCAAAATCCGCGCCATCGCCGTTACCACCGGCGCGCACACCGCCAAACAGCTTTCCGCCCTGCCCCATGTCGCCATGCTCAACAGCCTGGCCGAATTGCCTGACGTATTGGAAACCTTATAAAAAGCTATGCAACATCTATATTAAAGGCTGTCTGAAACCTATTTTCAGACGGCCTTGAATTTGTTTTATCGATCCGAACGCACCCTGACAAATGTTGCAAATTTCGGCGTTCCTTTTTGCGTAAAACCACGATAACGGTAAGTAATCAGCGCACCGATTTTCGGCGGATGATCGCGGTCCTTATCCTTAAAACCGCTACCGATACGAAACTCGCCATATCGGTTTTTACACCCGATCGCACCCAAACGCCCGACATTGCGCCCTTTGCCCTCATAATGACGCGTTACCGTACATTCATCATCATATTCACTTTTCAGCTTCAACAGCTGCCCATTTCTACCGCTTGCATAACGGGCTTCAGGTTGACGCAGCATCACCCCTTCCCCACCCAGCGCTTCAACTTGTTTCAAAAAATCCAAAGCATGCTGTTTGTCGCGCACCTTGATTTGCGGAATAACCGTAAACCGTGCCGACGGGTGTGATTTCAGCCATTTCGAAGCCGTTTCCAGCCGCTGATACAGATTACCCTGCGCCTGTGGCACATCAAAAACATGCAAACGAATGCCGTCCCAAGTTCCCGAGGCAGAACGCACCGTCGCGGAAATTTGCTCAAACCGCCCTCGTCCGCTGTACAACTCGCCATCCATCGGAAACGGCGGAAAACCTGCTGTAAAACCTTTGGGCGGTGTAAACGCATAGCCCTGACGACTGACCAGCTGCCTGCCGTCCCAATACGCGCGTACGCCATCTAACTTTTCGCTCATGGCCCAACCGGCAATATCTTGATTTTTATATTCCTGCGCCAACAACAAATCCGCACCAAACGCCGCAGAGATGAAAGAAGCCGCAAAAATCGGTATCATGGTTCGCATTACATTATTCATAAGACACTTTTCCAGATTTGCTTTTTATTATATATGCATAATAACAAAAGGCCGTCTGAACCGTAAACAAACATTAAATAAGCCTTTCCGTAGGAACATCCATGGCACTCCAATTTGAAATCAACGCCGTTACCCCCTTCCGTCAAAACTGCACGCTGATTTGGGATGACGAAACCAAAGAAGCCGTTTTGACCGATGTCGGCGGCGACGTACCCTATTTATTGCAACAAGTCCAAAACAAAGGCCTCAAGCTGACCGCCATTTGGCTGACCCACGGCCATCTTGACCACGCAGGCGGCGTGGTTGAGCTTTTGAAAACCTGCGACGTACCCGTTCTCGGCCCGCACAAAAACGACGAATTCCTGCTCCAAGCCCTTCCGCAAACGACGGCGCAATACGGTTTCCCCGTTTCTCCGTCATTCACGCCGACGCGCTGGCTGGAAGAAGGGGAAACGCTCAAGGTCGGCAACTACAGTTTCCAAGTCCTCCACATTCCCGGCCACACCCCCGGCCAAGTCGTTTTTTACAACGCTGAAAACGGACTTTTAGTCGCAGGCGATGTTTTATTTTATGAGACCGTTGGTCGCACAGATTTTCCGCGCGGCAATCATGATGACCTCATAAACAATATCCGCGCTAAACTATTAACCCTGCCCGAAAACACGCAAGTTATCGCCGGACACGGCCGCATGACCAGCATCGGGCATGAGAAAAGGTACAATCCGTTTCTGGTTCGTTAATATGAATGTTGTATAAAGCCAACATTCTGACATACTCAAATTATGCGTATAAAGGAAAACTGGCATACAATTTGCAGGGATAACACCCGAAAGATTAAGTACCTAATCTCCGGCAAATGCCAAAAAGAACTAAAGCACAAAGATAACAAGGTATTACGCAATACAACCTGATTTATCGAAAACCGGACATCTCTAAACCCCAAGCCTGACTCGCAGTGAAATTGTTACAAAGTGACAATAAATGTCAGTCAGGCCGTCTGAACGGTTCTGCCGACTCAGGCGGATACAACGGAGATGAGGCGCAATGCCCTGCCGGAATGTGCCGATGTTCTGTTTGTCAAACCGTCGGGTACATCTTTAAGAAGCACAACATTATTTGGGTAAACCGGCAAACTCGCTGCCGGCACTAACAGGCCGTCTGAAAAGTTCGGCTGGTAAAATCAATAAAAGGATTATCAAATGAAAAAAATCGCAAAAGTGGGCTTTGCCCTGCTGGCTACCGGCCTGCTGGCCGCCTGTGCTACTAAGAGTAAAATCACTCCTGAAGGCACTACCGACGAGCCTCGCTTCCCTAAACCTTACTCCCTGACCTTCAACAATGACCGCGGTACATTCCCGACTTTTGACGAGTTGGATCAAATGCGTCCTGGTCTGACCAAAGACGACATCTACAAAATCCTCGGCCGTCCTCACTACGACGAAGGCATGGTTGGCGTGCGTGAATGGGACTACTTGTTCCACTTCTACACCCCGGGCGTAGGCGTTGACCCTGAAAACACTTCCGGCGTTGAAGGCATCACTACTTGCCAATACAAAGTGATCTTCGACAAAGACAAATTTGCACGCAGCTTCTTCTGGAATCCAGTATTCCCTAAAGATGCCGTATGTCCTCCTCCAGCACCTAAACAAGAGCCTCAAGTGATCATCCGCGAGATCATTAAAGAAGCTCCTAAACGCATCCGTCAATAAGGACAAATTTGAAACGGATCCTATTGGGTATAGCCTTGGCAGCAGGCCTGAACTCTTTGGCCGCTGCCGATGCTGTCAGCGACTATATCCAACGCAAAAAAGTCGTGGTCAATACAGCTAAGGCGGAGCTTTGCTTTGCCGATGACGGTCAGTGCCATCCGGTACTGATTGGCAAGACCACGCCGAAAGGCAAGTTCAATATGACGCCGATGATGACCAGCAAACCGGGTTACGGTGGCGAGGTTATCGGCTTCAAAGAAGAAAATGACTTTCTGTTTGCGTTACACCGGGTATGGACGCTCAAGCCGCAGGAAAGGCGCATGGAACGCATCGCTTCTCCCAATGTGGCCGACCGCATCATAACCAATGGTTGTATCAACGTACAAAATAATGTGTACGAAAAACTGCGTCAGTATTTCATTTTGGAAATCATCTGATGTAAGTCAGTCAAACAAAGGCCGTCTGAAACTTTTCAGACGGCCTTTCTTCTCAAACGAAAATTCAACGGCAATTTGCTTGCTCCGTCAGCGCCAAACGCCAAACGAAGAATATTTGGCCGCTTCATTCTCTACTCATCCTCAAGCCATATCACTTTTTACCATATCCAAAGAACCAACGGTTATTTATGCCGTTTTCCGCCCAATGCTAGAATCGCGCGTTTATATATCGGCCCGCCGAGAAATCAAATAAAGAATATAGCGGCAGGAATAGTTTTATTCCCTGCCCCTTACACACACAAACATCATGACCGATTCTTCTGCCAAATTACCCAATTTGTGGCTGCTGATTGCCGCTGCCGCCTCCATCCTGCTGATTACCATCGGCATGAGGATGACTTTAGGGCTTTTTGTCCTGCCCGTCGTCAACTCAACCGAATTGAGCATGACCCAGTTCAGCCTGATTATTGCCGTTTTCCAATTGATGTGGGGCATATCGCAACCCTTGTCCGGCGCGTTGGCCGACCGTTTCGGCGCGTTTAAGGTTTTAGCCAGCGGTACGGTTCTGTTGATTGCCGCCTGTCTGATGGTGCCGCAAATGCCGACTTATTGGGGGCTGATGCTAGGTATAGGTTTATTGTTGGCATTCGGTACGGGCTCGGGCGGATTTTCCATCATTATGGGACAGGTCGCTGCCAAAACGCCGCTTCATCGGCGCGGCTTGGCTTCCGGCCTGGTCAATGCAGGCGGGTCCGCAGGGCAATTTTTGTTCGCGCCGCTTGTTCAAGGTTTGATTGCCCTGCCCCACGTCGGCTGGACGGGGACATTTTATGTTTGGGCAGTCATTGCCATCTTGATTTTGCCGATTTCTTGGTGGCTGGCCGGCGGCAAACATGCTGCTCATACCGTCCACACAGACGACGGCGGCCAAACCCTGAAGCAGGCCGTCTGTAAGGCTTTCGCCAACCGCAGCTATATCTTGCTACATTTGGGTTTCTTTACCTGCGGTTTCCACATCGCCTTTTTGGTTACCCACCTGCCGACCGAAATTTCACTTTGCGGCCTCCCCGCTACGGTCGCTTCGACCTCCATTGCCATTATTGGTTTGGCAAACATCGCCGGCTGTATTTTTTCAGGCTGGTGTACCGGCAGATTTTTGGGCAAATACGTCCTCTTCGGTTTATATGCTTCGCGTGTCGCCATGATATTGATTTATCTGGCCGCACCTAAAACCGATTTGAACTTCTATCTTTTCGCTGCCGGACTCGGTTTCACTTGGCTGGCAACCGTCGCCCCCACCGCCGCCATCACCGGCAAACTTTTCGGCACGCGCTACTTGGCCACCCTCTTCGGGTTGACCATGTTGAGCCACCAAATCGGCGGCTTTTTGGGTTCGTACATCGGCGGCATCGTCATCACGCGCTTCAACGATTACGGCTGGATGTGGTACGCCGACGCAGTCTTGGCAGGTGCGGCAGCCCTGTTGAATTTACTAATTCATGAACGGAAAGCGGCTGCCGCCTGACACTGAAACCTTGGCATTTCAAGGCCGTCTGAAACGTTTCAGACGGCCTTTGCCTTATTCCATTTTTTGTGTTTTATCCACAATCGATATTCCTATCCATTATTTAACACTCCCTTACAAACCCGTTAAAATACTGCCTTTATTATGCTGATTGTCTGACTCTGATGAACTGGTCTTACCTGATCGATGCCATCCCCAAATTCGTCGATGCGGCAAAGCTGACGCTGGAATTGTCGGTATATGGCGTCGTTTTGTCGTTGCTGTTCGGCCTGCCCGTTGCCGTGGTTACGGCATACCGCATCCGCCCCTTCTACGCATTGGCACGCGCCTATATCGAGCTGTCGCGCAATACGCCCCTGCTGATCCAATTGTTTTTCCTGTATTACGGCCTGCCGAAAATGGGCATTAAATGGAACGGTTTCACCTGCGGCGTAATCGCACTGGTTTTCTTGGGCGCAAGCTACATGGCGGAAGCCATCCGTGCCGGTATTCTGGCCGTCCCCAAAGGGCAGATCGAAGCGGGTAAGGCCATCGGTTTGAGCCGCTTTCAAGTGTTCCGCTATATCGAATTACCTCAGGCATGGGCGGTCGCCGTTCCCGCCATCGGCGCAAACGTATTGTTTTTGATGAAAGAAACATCTATCGTCAGCGCGGTCGGCATTGCAGAATTGTTGTTCGTTACCAAAGACATCATCGGCATGGACTATAAAACCAACGAAGCCTTGTTCCTGCTGTTTGCCAGCTACCTGATCATCCTTCTGCCCGTTTCGCTTCTGGCGCGCTGGGCAGAAAACCGCGTACGGAGTGCAAAATATGGTGTTTGACTGGCTGTTTGAAGGACAAAACGCGGCACGCTTGGGCGAAGGCCTGTTGCTGACAGCGCAGATTTCCCTGGCCTCCGTTGCCGCTTCCTGCGTATTGGGTACGCTGTTCGGCTTGGTTTTGCGTTCGCGCAACCGGCTCATCCGCTTTATCGGACGGTTTTATCTCGAAACCATCCGAATCGTGCCGATTTTGGTGTGGCTGTTCGGCCTGTATTTCGGCCTATCCGTCTGGACAGGCATCCACATCGACGGATTTTGGGTCTGCGTCTGGGTATTTACCATGTGGGGCATCGCCGAAATGGGCGATTTGGTCCGCGGCGCATTGGAATCGATTGAAAAACACCAAGTCGAATCAGGCCTGGCACTCGGCTTGAGCCGCGGGCAGGTATTCCGCTACATCGAGCTGCCGCAAAGCATCCGCCGCGTATTGCCCGGTGCCGTCAATCTGTTTACGCGCATGATCAAAACCAGCTCGCTCGCCTCCCTTATCGGCGTCATCGAAGTCGTCAAAGTCGGCCAGCAAATCATCGAAAACTCGCTGCTGACGCAACCCAATGCTTCATTTTGGGTTTACGGCCTGATTTTTATGCTGTATTTCTTCTGTTGCTGGCCGCTGTCGCTGCTGGCGGCAAAACTTGAACAAAAATGGGAACACTGACATGACTTTACTGAGCATCCGCAACCTGCACAAACAATACGGCAACGTAACCGCCATTCAATCCTTGGACTTGGACTTGGAAAAAGGCGAAGTCATCGTACTGCTGGGCCCGTCCGGCTGCGGCAAATCCACCCTCCTGCGCTGCGTCAACGGTTTGGAGCCGCACCAAGGCGGCAGCATCGTGATGGACGGAGTCGGCGAATTCGGCAAAGACGTTTCCTGGCAAACCGCCCGGCAAAAAGTCGGCATGGTCTTTCAAAGCTATGAACTGTTTGCCCACATGACCGTCATCGAAAACATCCTCTTAGGCCCGGTGAAAGTACAAAACCGCAACCGTGCCGAAGCAGAGGCACAAGCCGACAAACTGTTGGAACGCGTCGGCTTGCTCGACCGCAAAAACGCCTATCCGCGCGAACTCTCCGGCGGCCAGAAACAACGCATCGCCATTGTCCGCGCCCTGTGCCTGAATCCGGAAGTCATCCTGCTGGACGAAATCACCGCCGCACTCGACCCTGAAATGGTGCGCGAGGTCTTGGAAGTGGTTTTAGAACTCGCCCGCGAAGGCATGAGCATGCTCATCGTAACCCATGAAATGGGGTTTGCCCGCAAAGTTGCCGACCGCATCGTCTTCATGGACAAAGGCGGCATCGTCGAATCGTCCGACCCCGAAACCTTCTTCTCCGCCCCCAAAAGCGAACGCGCCCGCCAATTCTTGGCAGGCATGGACTACTGATTTTATTTTCAGGCCGTCCGAACCCTTTTTCAGACGGCCTCCACTTTCAACCAAACATTTGAAAAGGAAACACTCATGCAATTGAACGCCAAATTCAAAGCCCTCCTCGCCTCCGCCGCCATCGCCGTCGGCCTGACTGCCTGCGGGGGCGGCTCCGGCGATGCCCAATCTTCACAAAGCAGCGGCGCGGCAACCGTTGCCGCCATCAAAGAAAAAAGCGTTATCCGTATCGGCGTATTCGGCGACAAGCCTCCGTTCGGCTATGTTGACGCCAACGGTAAAAACCAAGGCTTTGACGTTGAAATCGCCAAAGACCTGGCCAAAGACCTGCTCGGCAGCCCCGACAAAGTCGAATTCGTCCTGACCGAGGCCGCAAACCGCGTCGAATACGTCCGTTCCGGCAAAGTCGACCTCATCCTCGCCAACTTCACCAAAACACCCGAACGCGCCGAAGCCGTCGATTTCGCCGATCCTTACATGAAAGTGGCCTTAGGCGTGGTTTCCCCCAAAGACAAACCGATTACCGACGTTGCGCAATTGAAAGACCAAACCCTGCTGGTCAACAAAGGCACCACCGCCGACGCCTTCTTCACCAAAAGCCATCCTGAAGTCAAACTGCTGAAATTCGACCAAAATACCGAAACCTTCGACGCACTGAAAGACGGCCGCGGCGTAGCACTCGCCCACGACAACGCCCTGCTATGGGCATGGGCAAAAGAAAACCCGAATTTTGAAGTCGCCATCGGCAACCTCGGCCCTGCCGAATTCATCGCCCCGGCTGTTCAAAAAGGCAACACCGACCTCCTGAACTGGGTCAACGGCGAAATCGCCGCCATGAAAAAAGACGGCCGTCTGAAAGCCGCCTATGAAAAAACCCTCTTGCCCGTGTATGGCGAGAAAGTCAAACCGGAAGAATTGTTGGCGGAATAAACTGACTATTTTCTCGGCAAAAAGTCACTTTCCCGTATTTCAGCCATTCGATTTGTGATTCATTTAAACAAATATCATATCCAACGACAGGCCGTCTGAACGTGTTATCGATACCTTCAGACGGCCTGTTGTTTAAAAACGAATAACATGATAACCTTTTAATAACGGATGAAATAATTCGTCCGATATTTCTACAAAGCAAAAAGGACTCTATCTTATGAACCGTCGTCAATTTATCGGCAGCGCTGCTGCTGTCTCTCTCACCGCCGCCGCTTCTTTTGCTCGCGCTCACGACCATGCTGGCCATGCACACCATGCCGGTCACGCACATTCTGCACCGCGCGCCTACGAAGCCGCGCGCAAAGCAGCCGCACATTGCGTTGAAGCCGGTCAAATCTGCCTGGCACACTGCATCGCCCTGTTGAGCGAAGGCGATACCTCCATGAAAGACTGCGCAGCCGGCGTCAATCAAATGCTGGCACTGTGCGGCACCTTGCAAAACCTCGCCGCTCAAAATTCACGCCTGACTCCGTCTTTGGCAAAAGTGTGCATCGAAGCCTGCAAACAATGTTCCGCCGCCTGCAAAGAACACGCCGGCCACCACGCAGAATGCAAAGCCTGCTACGAATCTTGCTTGGCCTGCATTAAAGAATGCGAAAAAATTGCCGCTTAATCAATATTAAAAAAGGCCGTCTGAAATCTTTCAGACGGCC
>NZ_KV830200.1:0-5089 GCF_001836705.1 Neisseria sp. HMSC061B04 | reverse complement strand
AAAAAAGGCCGTCTGAAATCTTTCAGACGGCCTTTTGTTTTAATATTTTGTTTACACTATTCGGCTGCAAGCTCTTGTTCATCCAGCAGTTTTTTCCGAACAATCGCAGGATTGCCCGCAGCCACGCAATAAGGCGGCACATCTTTGGTAACCACCGAACCTGCACCGATTACCGCGCCCTTACCGATGGTAACGCCGCCCATGATAATCGCACGCCGACCAATCCAGACATCATCTTCAATCACAATCGGGCTGATATCTGTATAACCTTCGAAGCGGCGGGTTTCAGGGTTGAATTTGTGGTTGGTCGAATAAAACAGGCATTCCGGCCCCATCATCACGTTCTTGCCGAGGGTCAAACCGCGGCAGATTTCGCAATTTACGCCGATACCCGAATTGTCGCCGACTACCGTATCCGGAAAGACGTATCCGCCTTTTTCAATATTGACGTTTTTACCGATGTTTGGAGAAATACACGCAGCCAAAGCAACACGGAATTTTTGCGCAATCCGGCCGAAGGGTTTGCAATAAGACGGAGGCAACATTCCTCCCCAGACACGCAAAATACGCGTCAATATCCTTTTTTGCATGGATTCCGTCTCCTGTTCGTAAAAGCGTAAATATTAATCAGACTATTATTTTTCTTAAAGTTTCACATCTAGAAGAGGTTTTACATCCTCTTTTCAGTTGAATTACAGCCCGATTACACAATATTTGGTTTGAAACTCTATTCTAAACTGTTCTCGCCTGTTGCGAAACTGCCCGCTATGCAAAATATCCGCTTGACGAAACAGCCAAAAATAGCGAAAATCCCTCGCTTAACTGAAGTACAGGCAAAACCCCTGTGCCCGCTTAATCGAAAGGAAATCAAATGAAACAAGGTATTCACCCGAACTACCACGAAATCAACGTTACCTGCTCTTGCGGCAACAAATTCGTGACCAAATCCGCAATGGAAAAAGACAGCTTCAACGTTGAGGTTTGCTCTCTGTGCCACCCTTTCTACACCGGTACTCAAAAAATCGTCGACACTACCGGTCGCGTGGACAAATTCAACAACAAATTCGGCAACCTGTTCAAACGCTAATTGCCGCTTTGTCAAAAAGACTGCTTCGTGCAGTCTTTTTTGCATTCAGGCCGTCTGAAACCTTTCTTTCAGACGGCTTCGCCATATCGGATAAACATCCTTTCAAATACCCGAAAAAACCAGCGGTAAACATGATTTTTACAAAGTGCCCCGGTCCGGCATATCGCGCAAACCCGTCAAACCCTGTACCATTGCCATTCAAACCAACCGTTTTTTGACCTTCCATGCTGACTTACACACCGCCCGATCCGCGCCGCCCCCAAAAAACCCATGAAAAACCGTGGCTCCTGCTGCTGATGGCCTTTGCCTGGCTGTGGCCGGGCGTGTTCTCGCATGACTTGTGGAACCCTGCCGAACCCTCCCTCTTTACCGCCTCCGAATCCATGAAAAACGGCGGCAGCCTGTTAATTGCACAAATCTTCGGCCAACCCGACTTCACCATCTCCCCTGCTTTTTTATGGGCGGCAACCGCATTCCAAACCCTATTTTCGCCTTGGGCGGCCGATGCCTATGATGCCACGCGTTTTGCCGGCGTGGTATTCACCGCCATCGGACTGACCGCCTGCGGTTTTGCCGGCTTCAACTTTCTCGGCAGACACCACGGCCGCAGCGTTGTCTTGATCCTTATCGGTAGTATCGGTTTACTGCCCATCGCCCACTTCCTCAATCCCATGTCGGCCGTCTTTGCTGCATTTGGATTGATTCTGTGCGGCTTCTCACTGGCACGCCGCCGCGTCATTATTGCCATTTTGCTGTTGTGCGGCGGCTGGGTTTTACTCTCCCTTTCCTCAGGCTATCTGCTGACTGCAGCCATGATTTTTTTGGCACTTGCCCTGTCGTTCCATTCCACTTGGCAAAGCAAACGCTATCTGCTGACTCTGATTGGCACCATCGTCGTTTCCCTGCCCCTGCTGATTCTGTATCCGCTGGTCTTATCCAAAACCAATCCAGAATGGTTTGATATTTGGTTCAACCATTATTCCTTAGGCGTATTCGGCGGTTTCCATCAGATTCAGACGGCCTTCAACCTGCCCTATTATCTGAAAAACCTGCTGTGGTTTGCCCTGCCTGCTTGGCCGCTGGCGGCATGGACGCTCAGTCGCACGCGTATCCACGATAAAAACTGGGGCATTCTGAGCCTGTCGTGGCTGGTTATTATGACAGCCCTACTTGCCATCAACCCGCAACGCCTGCAAGACAACCTCGTTTGGCTGTTGCCGCCGCTCGCCCTGCTCGGCGCGGCACAACTGGACGGCCTGCGTCGCGGTGCAGTGGCATTTATCAACTGGTTCGGCATCATGGCATTCGGTTTGATTGCCGTCTTCCTGTGGCTGGGCTTTTTCGCCATGAACTACGGCTGGCCTGCCAAACTGGCCGAACGCGCCGCCTATTTCAGCCCGTATTACATCCCCGACATTGACCCGATTCCGATGACCGTCGCCCTGCTGTTTACCCCGTTATGGCTCTGGGCGATTACGCGTAAAAACATCCGTGGCCGCCAAGCCGTAACCAACTGGGCAGCCGGCGTTACCTTAGCCTGGGCCTTGCTGATGACCCTGTTTTTACCGTGGCTCAACGCCGCCAAAAGCCATGCGCCGGTGGTACACCAAATGGAAACCGCACTTTCTTCCGAATTGAAACAGAAACTTTCAGACGGCCTCGAATGTATCAGCATCGACGGCCAAGACCAGCGCACACGAATCGCATGGACACAATACAGCCATATCAAAACCACGACCGACAACCCGACCTGCCGCTACCGCCTCATCCGCCAAGCCGCCAACATCGGCGTACCTTCAGGTTGGCAAACCTTGTGGCAAGGCGCAAGACCGCGCAACAAAACCGAAACTTTCCTATTGCTGGAAAAAACTGCGGCGCAGTAAATCACACCAGCCTCAAAACTGAATATTCCCAGTTCAACAAAGGCCGTCTGAAAGAACTTTTATCCTTTCAGACGGCCTTTGACTTACTTTAACACCGCTTCCCGTACAATGGCCCTTTTCCCTTATCTGCCTAAAAACATGAAACCCAACCGCCTTTTGCCCCTCGTCCTCTTATTGACCGCCCTCTCCGCCCATGCCAAAGATTTCATTATCTACGACCGCATGGACTATGTCGGCAAACCCGACCTGACTGCCGACAAACTCTCCAAAGTGTTCTTGGTTTACGAAAGCGAGCTGGTCAAACCCGATCCGACGGGCAAACGCAAACACGGCGTACTCAACGAAGCGCGTATCCGCGAATTGGCCAAACAATCGCGCCGCGAAGGCTACCGCACCATTTCTACCGACATCGAAAGCTGGTTTGCCGAAAAAGACGGCCAACTGCTGACCCCTGACGAATTGAGAACCGACTTCGCGCGGATGTACCAAATCTTTAGAGAAGAAAACCCGCGCGCCTTCATCAGTAACTACGGCATGCCTTCCGAACACCTGCACGGCATCCGCCACTACCGCCCCAACGTTGACAACGAAGCCATCTTGGCCAAATGGCGGCAAGTCAGCAAACGCCGTGCGCCCACCGCCGCCATCAGCGACTATGCCAATCCTGTGTTCTACATCACTTCCCCCGATTTGGTGCAATGGGAAAAAGACGTGAAAACCGCCGTTGACGACATCCACCAACGCTTTCCCAACAAAAAAATCATCGGCTACATCTGGCCGCAATATTATTCGGCCACCAACAGCCCTTATTTCAAGCAGTTCATCGACCCCGTCCGCTGGCGTAAAATGCTCGAAATCAGCAAAAAATACACCGACGGCGTGATCATCTGGTCGGACAAGCGCGATGAAAACAACCAAATCGTGCGTTGGAACGATCCGCGCATCCAAGCCACGATGAAAGCAACTCAAGCCTTCATCAATGCCAATGCCAAAGAAATCAAGGTAGAAGGTTTACAGAAATATTAAAAACAAGGCGGGCATGTTTGCCCGCCTCTTTATAATATGCAGTTAATTCCTAATAGTATTCATAAAGCTGTTAGGCATACTGGTCAAAAATCGTTAAAGAAAGGTCAGTAAAAGTGAGAAAACTATCAATATTATCAGATGAGGGATTGGTTCCAATAAGAACAATTCAACAATTTGCTGAAGATGTAGGGGTCGTTTTTCCTGTTTCATATGTATCACTTCTTAGTAAACATGACTATTTATACCCTAAAGAAAATATTTTCAATTTTGTCAATCAATACTGTGAAAATGATGAAAGGGACATTTCATTTTTAGGGTATAAGCAAAATTTAGGCTATGAAGATATTTATAGCTATTCATGTATTGATGATGAATATGGGTATGCAAAAAAAGTGATCGCTTTTGGGATTTCAGCTAATGGCGATTATATCTGTTTTGATTACAGAAAATGCAATGAAAATCCATGTATCATTCTGATGTATCATGATGATTTTTATGAAGATGAGAATGGAGATACGAAAATGGTAACTAACCATATTGCAGATAGTTTTGATGCCTTTTTGGATATGCTATATGAACTTTCAGATTAAGTGTGTAGGTTGAGTTGAAAACCTAACTAAATTAAAAAAAATCGTCTGAAATCAGCAAGCCGTAGCCCATATAAAACTTAAACTCAATAAGTAGCATGTGTGCGGAACGCACGCATGCGGTTCTCAAGGTTTGAGCTAAGAGGCCTTCTGAAAACAGAAAAACCGTTTCAGACGGCCTTATATATTGCCCTTATATATTGCCCTTTGTAAATATTACCTTTACAAACGTAAAAGTATTATTTGCAAAGGGTTTTTATTTAAGGGATACGCCATGAAGAAAGAGATTTTAGAGAGAGAAGCGGCAACGGACGGTTTGGCGGCCGCGCCAGCGGACGGCGAAACGGACGGTGTCGCTTCTTATTCTCCCCCCTCGTCTAACAGGGGGGGTACAGAAATCGAAGACGCCGGAGCATTCCAAGAATCCTTTGAATGTTACGAAACCTACATCTTGGACGGCAAAGGCAATCTGTTAGGTGTTCCGCTCCGTCGTGGTGTTTCAGATT
>NZ_KV830199.1:0-10137 GCF_001836705.1 Neisseria sp. HMSC061B04 | reverse complement strand
TGGAATTTAGGGCTAATCTACGTCAGCCCCTAAATTTTTCGCCGACTTTGACAAAGCGGTTGTCAGCGGTTTTGACTTCGCCTGTTTGCAGATTTTTGATTTTCGCGTTGTCAGGCAAATCTCGTTCCCTGACAGTTTCTTCAACAGAATAACTTAGCCCGGCTTCTTGCAATTTAACCGCATCGACAAAAAAATCTCCTTGTCTGATATAGTTTTTTTCGCCTTCGATAAGCGCGTTATCGGGCAAATCCTTGCCGTCTTTGATACCGCCGCCCTGGGTTACCGCCATTTTAGTCAGCGTCCCTTGCACGATTTGGTCTTGCTCTTCTACCGACAGCTCGGGATAACGGCAGGCAACAATTTTCGGCAGTGCGGTTTCATTGACGGCAGAGGCAGGCGTGTCTTCCTGAATATAGCGTTTGGCATTTTGCGTATCCTGTACCAACGCAGCGATAAGGTCGTCTGAATCCTTATTCAGAATATCGACGACTTTTTTAGAGGCGGGCAGCGTCGTATCGTCGATAATCACATCACCCGGATTGGGCTGTTCATCCAGCCTCATATCAGAACGGCGGCGGAACGTGATATTGGGCGCCAATACCTGCTCCATCAGCAGCGACAGCGTAATCGCCTTTAAAAGATTATTAACCGACACTTTGACATCTTCATCTGCCGCATCAGGCTGCGCAATCAGATTGGTAAATTGAGCATGGGTTTTCCCCTCGCAATCCCGGGTGGCGCGACCGATAATTTGGACGACTTCCGTCATCGAGCTGCGATAGCCTATGGTCAGTACATGTTCGCAATAAGGCCAGTCGAAACCCTCCTTCGCCATACCCAGCGCAACAATAATATCCATATCATCACGCGATTTGATATTGCGTAAATATGCCTGAATTAAAGAACGGTCGGATGTTTTACGGTCATCCACCAAATCCGCCAGTTTCAGCAGCCTGCCGTCATGGGCTTTGACCGTGATGATGCCTGTTTTGCGGTCTTTTTCCACAAATTCGCCCAAGGTGTCGATGATGTGGTCGACTGCCGAATACTTATCGACCGCTGCTTCGCCCGAATTGACGTTGGGAATATGGATAATCGTTTTTTTCGACGGATCGAGCACTTCACCCAAAGCATCAAGATAGCGGCCTTGGTAGAAATGGTAGCCCAATCCCAGAGATTTCAAATATCGGTAGCCGTTGAGTTGTTCGTAGTAGGTGTAGGTTACTTTTTCAAACTTGGCTTCGTCTTCTTCGCTCAAAATCGGCACGGCGTCGCCTCGGAAGTACGAGCCGGTCATGGCGATAATATGAGCCGAGGAGTTGCGCATGATTTCGTCCAAGACTGCGCCCAAACGGTTGTTTTCTTCCGCAGAAACATGATGGAACTCGTCAATCGCCACCAGCGTGTCATTAAATGCCCCGACATCTGCGAGTTTTTCGAAAGCAAAGCGGAACGTCGCATGGGTGCAGACCAAAACTGGGTCGTTGCCGCGCATAAAGCGGATAAAAGCATCCACTTTGCCTTGGTCTTTATCGTCGCCGCTACCCGTGCAGAGATTGTTTTCCGGCTTGACGCGCCAATCGGCAAAAAAGCCGTGTTTCGCCAATTCGGTATCGGCAAACGAGCCGCCGATGGACATTTCGGGTACGGCGATAATCGCTTTTTTGATGCCTTGATGGGCCAGCTTGTCTAAAGCCAAAAACATCAGCGCGCGGGATTTGCCTGAGGCGGGCGGCGCTTTGAGTAGCAGATATTGCGCGTCGCGTTTGGCAAACGCTTTGGCCTGCATTTCGCGCATGCCCATATTGTTTGGTTTGGTGCTGTTGCCGGTTTGTCCGTATTCGACGTGGAGCAGGGGGATAGTCAAGATATTTTCCTTTTAAAGACGGTAATGTCGGGGCAAAGATGCCGTTTTACGGCGTTTATTGGCCGTTGACGGCTTTTTCGTATAAGTCAAACAAAAATTCTACGCGCTCCATGCCGTCTGAAAAGGGTTTGGCGCGGTAGAGACGGTCAACGGCGGCATCGAGGCAGAGATGGGCTTCTTTAAGCGGCAGCGGCATTTTGTCGGGATCGTAGAGCTGCGCGAGGGTTTGGTCGGGGTAGTCGGCGCGGATAAGCAGGATGTCTTCGGCAAGCGCGGCTATACGGGCTTTTTCAGCTTCGCCGGCTTCGGGCCAAGGAAAATTGTTGTACACCAGCGTACCGGAATAGTTGTAATCACTTTTCAGACGACCTGTTACCACACGCATCCAATCATTGTGCATGGCTGAATTGAGGATACCGAACTCATAGAGGCTGGCATTAGGAATCATTTGATTGCGGTCGGTACTGATGACTTCGCTGTCAAAAAATGCCATCGGGACGTATTCGCGGCGCTCGGAGGATACACGGGGAACGAGGATGTAGTTTGCCGGATTGTTGGTGTCGCGGAATAGATGCGGTGTACCAACCAGCTTGAGGCGGTCGGAGTTTTTGCTACCGGCGGCGCGGTAGGCTCGGTTGCGTTCTACCCTTTCGGCGACGAGGGGATGTTTTTCGGGCAGATTGTCAAGGTCTTCTTGGGTCAGGTCGGTCAGCCAGAGACACCAACGTTGTTTGCCGTTAAGGAATTCGTCGGAACCGAGCAGTTTTTTAATCCATTTGGCAGACTGCGGCTCACGGGCGATAAGGCTGTCTTTTTCTTCTGTGGTCAGGATGAGGTTGCCGCCTTCAGTCGGCTGATTACCCCGAATAATTTTTGGAACATCCCCTAGGGGCTGCTCACGGGCAGCAACCGCAAGATTGCTGCCTGCAATTAGGTAGGGGCTGATGTTGGCAACGCTTTGGCTGTGCCATTCTTTATCGAGAAGTTTGTAGAGCTTGGGCTGCGCGCTATTGGGGCTGAGGCCGTCTGAAAGATGCGTGGCTTCCAGGCCAATGATGACGACGTGGACGGCGGCTTTGTCTTTGGCATTGTTTGCCCACGGGAAGGTTTGGTAGGCAAAGGCGATGCGGTTGCCCAATGAGAAGATAGGGGGCCAGAGGGTGGCGACCTGGTCGCCTTGACTGATGGAATTGGTGGCGACAAGGGCGAGCCTAGCGCGGCTGGCGCGGATATATTGTGCGCCTTTCCAAAACCAACAGGCAACGTAATCCAAGACGCCGTATTTTTTCCAGCCATCAAAAACCATATCCATATCTTCGCTTTGTTCCTCGTCGCGCGAATTTGAGCCGCCAAACGGGGGATTGCCGACGATATAGACTTCGTCTCCTGCGCGGTTGTTGCGGGGACAGAAGGCCTCCCAGTCTTCGCGCAGGCTGTTGGCGGCCTTAATGTTGCCGCCGCTTTTGAGGGGCAGGGTGGGCAGGCTGTTGCCCAGCTCGTTTTCGTGGGCAAGGTTCATTTGGTGTTCGGCCAACCAAAGCGAGAGCATAGCGATTTCATGGGCGAAGTCGTCCAGCTCGATGCCGTAAAATTGGTCGAGGCGGATTTGGCTGCTGAAGATGGCGTTGCTGTCGATGTCTTTGACGGCTTTGAAGATTTCGATTTCGAGGCGGCGCAGCTCTTTGTAGGCGATAATCAGGAAATTGCCGCTGCCGCAGGCAGGGTCGAAGATTTTGATGTTGCCCAGCCGCATGGAGAGGCTGTATAGGGCTTTCAGACGGCCTTCATTGCTGGGATAGCGTTTGAAGATGTCTTGAAACGCCGTCTGAAGCTCGTCAAGAAAGAGCGGCTTGATGGCCTTCATGATGTTGGGGACGGAGGTGTAGTGTTGTCCCAAACGGCTGCGCTGTTTCGGGTCTATCACGCTTTGAAACATGGAGCCGAAGATGTCGGGATTGATTTCAGACCAGTCGAGTTTGCCGCATTCGAGCAAAAGGCGGCGGGTGCGGGTATCGAAATCGGGGACAGGCTCGTCTGCTTGGAAAAGTCCGCCGTTGACATAGGGGAAACTTGCAAGATGGACGGGCAGGGCTTCGGAACGTTTTTCAGGGGGCGTGTCGAGGGTTTGGAAAAGTGCAGTCAGGACTTCGTCTGCATTTTCGCCGGTTTTGTGCGTATGGCTTTCGATGAGTTTGGTAAAGCTGTCTTTGGGGAAGATTTTGGTATCTTCGGCAAAAAAGCAGAAGAGCAGGCGGGTCAGGAAGACATTGAGGGCATGGATGTCTTCGGGTTTCTCGAGATGGTTGGTGCGGCGGATTTGGTCGAAAAGGCGCCCCATTTTTTCGGCGGCTTTGGTGTCGGCAGGATTTTCTTCAAATCCGCTGCTTTTTTCCAAGCCTGCAAGGGGAAGGAAAAAACCGTAGTTTTGCGCTAAATCGGTGTAGGCACATTCGAGGTAGTCGTCGGCTTGGATATCGTAGGCGGCGATGTTTTGAAAATCGGTTACGATAAAGAAGCGGATTTTGTTTTTGTCGGCTGTGGCGGATTGTTTCAGGTCTTGCAGGACGTCGTATATGTCTGAATCGGGGGCGACGGGTTTGAAATAGAGTTTGCGGCTGAGGGCAATTTCGCCATGCAGGGGCATATCGGCAACGTTGGTGCCGGGGGTTTGGTTTTGTAGTTTGGTAATGGTGGCTTTCGGGGTATCGAACAGGCGCAGGAAACCGTAGATGAAGTTTGCTTTGTCTTCCGACTGCACGAGCTTGGCCAGCCCGTCAAAAAGTTTGGTAGGATTGACTGCCATGGTTGCGACACCTTTGTTAAGAAATTGTAATGGTATGAAATTATATCTTTTTTTATCAAAAAAGAATATTGGAATAGGCTGTGTAAAAGGTATTGAAAAGGCCGTCTGAAGTTTTCAGACGGCCTTTTTTAAATTCCATCGGGTTGTTTTCATAATAAGCACTTAATTTTATTTAAATTAACGTTTATTTTAGAATAAACGGTTATAATTTATTAACAGATAAATATTCTGTAACCATATCAACCTATATCAAGGAGAAAAGCATGAAAAAACACGATTTTGAAGCACGTCGCGAGGCTTTGCTGAAAGACATCCGAGAAGTGATGGATGATGTGGAAGAATTGTACCGCAATGGTGTGGAAGCCGGTTCGGAAGAGGGCGGCAAAGCCCGGGCCAAATTGGAAGAGAAATTGGCCGCAGCCAAAGAACGTTTGAGCCGTTTTGAAGAAGAGGCCAGCGAACGTTTGCGCCATCATGCCGAGCGTGCGCGTGAAAAATACGAGCAGTTTGAAGAAGCTGCTCAGGAGCGTTTTAAAGAAGGCAAAGAGCGTTTTGCCGAATTTGAAGCTGATGCGGGCGAGCGTTTGAAACGCGGTGCCAAACACGCTGATGAAGTGGTGCACGAAAAACCATACTATGCGATGGGTTTTGCCGCATTGGCCGGTTTGGTTGTCGGTGTGTTGTTGAACCGCCGTTAATGTGAATATGTTAAGGCCGTCTGAACAGGCGTACACATGAAATCTTGGATTTCATTGCGCCGTACAGACGGCCTTAGCCTTATGTTTCCTGAGAAAAAGGATAATCGAGATGGGGATTCGCCAACGTTTTGAACATGGCAAGGCTTTGTTGAATCAGGGCGCGGATTTGCTGCTGCTGCGTTTGCAGGTGTTGAGCTTGGATTTGACGCGTCAGGCGGAGAATGTGTTCCGTTTGGCGATCTGGCTGGTGTTGTCCGGCGCGCTGTTGATGGTGGGCTTGGTCGGTTTGCTGTTTGGCTTGAACCGCGTGTTGTCGGATGTGGCGGCGTTGTGGGTATTTTTTGGCATTTTCTTCGTGAGCCTGCTGATTATTGCCGTATTGTTCCGCAAAGTATCGGCGGACTATCGGGAGCAGGGCAGTCGTGTGGCTGAGACCTTGCAGGATATTCGGACGGACATTGCGTATTTGCGCGGTGAGATAGACAAGGGTGCGGACGATGAAGCAACAGGAGTATGAAGAAGCGCGCGAGCTGCTGATTTTGGAAGCCAAGCTGGTGCGGCTGCGGATTGAAGCGGAAAATTTGAAACTGCGTAAAGTGGAAGAACGGGAGGCGCGGCAGGCCGATCGTTTGATGATGTTGGCCGATGTGGCGTTTCAGTTGAGCCAAACGCGTTTGCTGTCTCAACGCGCTTTGTTTTCTACATCGCGCCGGCGGCATTGGATTTGGTTGGTATTGGCGGTCGTATTGGGCTTGTCGAGATAATCGGGAGCGGAGGGGTAGTCTAAACATTGTCTGCGGCGAGGTGTCGGATTGTGTGAGCTGCTTGTTGAGGACGCTGTGTTGTTGTGTTGCCGAGATTTAAACTTTATCTATGTTGAGTATTTTTTACAAAAGACACCGGCCGTCTGAACATTTCAGACGGCCTCAATGTTTGGAGTTTCAGATATAATGGCGGCAATTTTGAAATTATTAAACGAAGGATAAGTGATGAACCGTTTGTATCCCCACCCGATTATCGCCCGTGAGGGCTGGCCGATTATCGGCGGCGGTTTGGCTTTGAGCCTGCTGGTGTCGATGTGCTGCGGCTGGTGGTCTTTGCCGTTTTGGGTGTTTACTGTATTTGCCCTGCAGTTTTTCCGCGACCCTGCGCGTGAGATTCCGCAAAATCCTGAAGCGGTGTTGAGCCCGGTTGACGGCCGTATCGTGGTGGTCGAGCGCGCACGCGATCCGTATCGTGATGTCGATGCTTTGAAAATCAGTATTTTTATGAACGTGTTCAACGTGCATTCGCAAAAATCGCCTGCCGATTGTACGGTAACGAAAGTGGTTTATAACAAAGGCAAATTCGTGAATGCGGATTTGGATAAGGCCAGCACGGAAAATGAACGTAATGCGGTGTTGGCGATTACGGCTTCTGGTCGTGAAATTACTTTTGTTCAAGTGGCCGGTTTGGTGGCGCGCCGTATTTTGTGTTACACCCAAGCCGGTGCGAAACTGTCCCGTGGCGAACGCTATGGCTTTATCCGCTTTGGTTCGCGCGTGGATATGTATCTGCCTGTCGATGCGCAGGCGCAAGTGGCGATTGGCGATAAAGTAACCGGCGTCAGCACTGTATTGGCGCGTTTGCCGCTGACTGCGCCGCAAACTGAATCTGAGCCTAAAGCCGCAGCTTCTCAAGCTGCCCCGGCTGAAACAGTGGCAAACCCATCTACCGAACAGCAGCAAATCGAAGCAGCAGCAGCTAAGATTCAAGCGGCTGCTCAAGATGTGTTGAAAGGTTAATGGCCGATTTTAAAATTGGTTTAAAGTAAGAAAAAGGTTTTCAGACGGCCGTCTGAAAACCTTTTTTGTTTGCCTGTCCGATTTTAAAACTTCACGTTCACACCGCCGGTAAAGCTGCGGCCCATTTGCGGCGTATCAGAGAGGAAGCTGCTGTGGGCGTAAACGGATTGGTTGAGCAGGTTGTCGGCTTTGACGTACCAATTCCACTCGCCATAGCGCGTATTGCGGCGGTAGTTTGCGCCGAGGTTGAGCATGTGGTGTCCGGGCGTGCGCGTTTCGTAGCGGGCGAGTTTGTTTTGGGCGAACACGCGGTAGTAGTCCAAATTGGCATCGATGCGGTCGGTCAGCGAGGCTTTCAGGTGGACGCCGAGGCGCGCAGCCGGAACACGGGGGGCGTTTTGGTCGTCCTGTGCGATGAAAGGACGGTTGCCGTAGGCATCTTCCCTACCGGGCAGGGAAGGTAGATTTTTCAGACGGCCTCGTACATAGTCGCCAGAAACGCCGATGCGGTAGCGCGGTGTCGGTTTGAAGTAGATTTCGCCTTCCGCTCCGTAGAAGTCCGCGCCGGATTGGTTGTAGCGCACGAGCTTCATTTCGCTGTCGTCTTCGATAGATTTAGGGCCGCGTCCGTCGTTTAAGGTTTGGGCGTAAATGTAGTTGCCGAAACGGTTGCGGTAGAGTGCCAGATTGTATTGCCAGCGGTCGCCTTCGTAGCCCAGCGCGAGTTCGATATTGTTGGAACGCTCTTTGTTGAGGTGTTTGTTGCCGACTTCAAAAGTGTTGGTGGCGACGTGTTTGCCGTGTGCGTACAGTTCTTGCGTTGACGGCAGGCGTTCCTGATGGGAGGCGGTCAGGCTGAGTTTGTGGTGTGGCGTGAAATACCAGTTGCCCGAAAGTGCGAACGAGCGGGCGGTTTGGCGGTGTGCGCCGAGGTCGGGCAGGGGGTAGTTGTAGTAGTTTTCCCGATCAATCAATGCTTTGTCGTATTGGATGGAGGCTTTTTGTTTTTCCACGCGTACGCCGCCTTCAAGCGAGAAGTTGTCCCAGTTTGCCTGTTCTACACCGAAAAGGCTGTAATGGCGCACATTGTTGTCAATCAACATCGGTTGTCGGACGGTTTCGGGGAGGGCGGAAAGCGCGCTGGATTTTTGTCCCAAATATTGCACGCCCCAGCTGCCTTTCAGACGGCCTATGGGTTGGTGGCGCAACTCGATACGGGCGTTGTGTGTTTTGTTGTTGAAGAAGTTTTCTACTGCATCGCCTGCTTTTTCGTCGTGGTGGTAGTCGTTGCGGTTCAGGTGTACGCGCAGGGCTTCAAAACCGGGGAGAGGCTGCTTCCATTCGGCGCGGAGTTCGTAGCGTTTGTTGCGCAGGTCTATCCACGGTTTGCCGTTGTGGGCATGGGCGTGTGCATTATCATCGTCGTGGAAGCCGCAGCTCAAGCCCGGATTGTCGTAATCGATGTCTTCTTCGGTCAGCAGGTGCGGATAAAGCTGCAAATAGCGTTTGTTAATCAAGCTTTTCTGCCAGATGATGTCGGCGTGGCAGTCATCGTAGAGATGGCTGTGGGCAGGCAGGCCGTAGCGGTCGCGACGGTCGCTGTACGCCACGCCGAGAAAACCTTTCTCGCCCACCCAAGACAGCCCGATGCTGCCGGTTTTTGAATCGGCATGGCTGTCGGGCAGGCGTTTCAGACGGCCTTCTTCTTTGTGATAGCGCGGTACGGCGTAATCGCCCGATTTGCGGTACAAGCCTTCGGTATGTAGCACGAAGTTTTTGCCCAAGCCGATATTGATGCCTGCGGATGTCAGTTTTTCCAAATTGCCGCTGCTCAAACGCAATCCGGCTTCGCCCGATACGCCGTTTTCAGGCATTTTTTCGGGGATTTTTCCGTCGGCAACATCGACCAACCCCGCCACATTGCCCGAGCTGTATAAGAGCGTAACCGGGCCGCGCAGGATTTCGACCTGTTGCGACAAGGCGCTGTCCACCATCAGGGCATGGTCTGGCGAGAAGTCCGCCATGTCGCCCGTTTCGCCGTGATGGTTCAACACTTTAATCCGTCTGCCTGTTTGACCGCGAATAACGGGAGCGGATGCACCGCCGCCGTATTGCGAGGCATGAATGCCCGGTACGCCGTCCAAAGCATCGCCCAAGTTGACGGCTTTTTGGCGCAAGGTATCGCCGGAGATGATTTTGTCGGAGGCGGTCGAAGCGTGCAGCAGCCCCGACGTTGCACGCGGACGGCTTTTACCGACGACGGTAACTGCTTCCAAGTCAACCGACTGCTCGGTTTCATGCGCTTGGGAGAGGATGGGGGTGCTGATTAAAAGAATAGATAAAACAATGGGCTTGAGTGTGGTTTGTGTCATTTTAGTTTCTCATCATATTTCGGAAGGCTGTTATTATATAACATTTCATTATTAATATAACAAGAATTTAAGAAGTAAATCGCATTTGATGCTGAAAAACAGCCAAGCCAAAGCTCATACAAACAGTGAAAAACCAAAGGTCGTCTGAAGCCCAATATCTTGAAAATGATAAAAAAGACGGAAACAACGGCAGCGCAGCATCCCCCCGTTTGCTTGGAACGAATCATGCTGCCTAAACAGCAAAAAAGGTCGTCTGAAAACGCAATATGGTTTTCAGACGACCTTGTCGGTTTGATAACTGCTATTTGGCGGCTTGGGCGGTTTAGATCGGGAAAAACGCGCTTCGTAATTTTCGATGTTCAAATGAGTTCAAGGGATTTAGACATAAAAAGTCCTTAACAGTTGGTTAGACATTGTATAAATCAATGTTTAACCAACTGTTAAGGGGTGCTTGCTGACTATTTAACAGATACTAGAAAGTTATTGATAAAATTCTAAAACAGCTTTAGCAGTGTCATACAATATAAACAATGCATAAATAAATACTGTTAATAACAAAATTTCCAAACTGGCATTAATAATGGGGCTGACGTAGATTAGCAGTTATGCTAGG
>NZ_KV830198.1:0-2578 GCF_001836705.1 Neisseria sp. HMSC061B04 | reverse complement strand
CATAACTGCTAATCTACGTCAGCCCCAAAAATAATGCCTTTCGGGCGAATAATGTCATCAACCCGGAAGGCATTATTTTAACGTAATTTTAACGCAACTTGGCTTAATATCTTGCTTTTTATCATCTAATGTATCAAGCAAACAACTCAAATTTCGCAGCCGTGTCTTCAGACGGCCTGAGATTTTTATCAGGCTTCGGCAACCGAATCACGCGAGAAGGTTTTTTCGCAATAATGACATTTCAAACGTGTCTGACCATGATGTGAGCGGACATAAAAATGGCTGATGACCGGCTCGCCATGACTGGCGCAATTGGTATTCGGACAGCGGAATACCTCCGAAATTTCATCCGGCAATGATAAATGCTGTTTCTCAACGACCTTAAACCGATCGATTTTGTTGACCACTGCTTCAGGGGCAAACAAAGCCAAACGGTTTGCCGCATTGGCATCCAACCATACGCCGCTGATTTTAATAATGTCTTTGCTGCCCTGCGTTTTGCTGGGCAAATTGAAGCCGACCGTTACTGCATTGCCATAATGCAGCAGTTTGAACTGCCTTAAAATGGCCAAGCCCTTACCGGCAGGAATATGGTCAATGACCGTACCTTGTTCGATCGCTTCCACGCTGAGTTTTGAGTTTTCCATCTTTCGCTCCTTAAACTTCTTCGTTCAATACCAAAGACAAAATCGCCATCCGTGCATACACACCGTTGGTTGCCTGTTCAAAATAATAGGCATGAGGTGTTTTATCCACATTCGGATGAATTTCATCTACCCTCGGTAAAGGATGCAAGACGCGCAAATTGGGTTTGGCATTTGCCAACATTGACGCATCAAGATTGAACTTACCCTGGATTTTGGCAAATTCCTGCTCATCAAAACGTTCGCGCTGAACGCGGGTCATGTACAAAATATCCGCCCATTCGACCGCTTCTTCCAAGCCGGGCAAAATTTGATAAGGGCAACCGGCCTCTTCCAGTTCTTCAGTGATATAGTCCGGCATTGCCAAGCTGGGAGGGGAAACAAACGCAAATTCACAACCCCAACGCTTCAGCGCCTGACATAATGAATGTACCGTACGGCCATATTTCAAATCTCCAGCCATCGCAATCTTCAAATTGCTCAAACTGCCTTGTGTTTCATAAATCGTGACCAAGTCCAAAAGCGTCTGGCTCGGATGTTGGTTGGTACCATCGCCGGCATTAATCACGGGCACGCTCGAAAACTCGGCCGCCACACGGGCCGCACCGTCTTTCGGGTGTCGCTGAATAATCGCATCCGTATAGCTGGAAATAATCCTCGCAGTATCCGCAAGCGTTTCACCCTTTTTCGCACTGGTATTCGCGCCATCGGAAAAACCGATAACTTTCCCACCCAAACGCTGTACCGCCGTTTCAAAAGACAAACGCGTACGGGTGGACGGTTCAAAAAAGCACGAACCAATCAACTTGCCTTCAAGCAAATCTTCACGAGGCTGCTTTTTCAACTTCAAGGCCGTCTGAAGCAGCAATTCGAGCTGCTCCGTCGTCAAATCTGAAATTGAAATAATATGTTGCCGATAAAGCGGATTAGGCATGACCATTCCTTCCCATAAAAAAACCCGCAAAGCGGGCGTTCCAAGCAAACCGATTCCATCGTTGCCCGGCATGATTCCCACCGGACAGTCTCAACCATGTTTCTACCACACCCATGAAATCTCCCGCATTATCGCATATTTAACAGACGACTGCTTCTATCAAGTTTTCAGACGGCCTGATACCTTTGCAAAAAATCCTTCATCCCCAACAGCCAAAATTCAAACACAGGGATTTGACAGTTTCCTTTTATCTTCCCAATACTCGCATCTTGTAGGAGCAAACAAGCGCAAGTAAGCTGTTAACCGATTCAACGATTCAAACATATCGCTTTCGAATAGCGTTGCACACCCATGTTGCCTAAAGCAAATTAGGCTGACAGCCTGATTTACAGTGAAACGTAACAAAGCTTTGTTCAACTACATAACGGGTTTTCAATAAATATTCGGTTGTGTTTGGTTTGCGTTTCCGTCGATGAGTTGTTGCAAAGGGCTTTGCGATAATGCAGGTCTGTAGCTGATGTTTTTCTAGGTGCTATCTGTTTTGCTGCCGTAGCCTTTGATCGAGTATTCTGCCATACCTTAGACGGAGTGATGTGCAGTTTCTCGATATAGCCTTTCAAAATAGATACAGATATCTGTTTGCTGTATCAACCAGCTTTTACCTGCAGACAATGCTATCTTTGCTTGGTGTAATTTGTCTGCAGCCTTATCTTTTATTGTCCTTACCCATGACCGCTCGGGTCGTCTGAATAATGTTGCATCAATAACTTAAACTACCGCTTTCTCTACTTTTAAACTTTTCCGCTCAGTTTACAGTTAATTCCCAATAGTTCTGACCAGGGCATTACCTTCCGACGGCTAGTTGCAGTGTCAACATAAGGTACTGGATTTGAAATATTCAGTTCGTCAAAATAATAAAACGGATTAAGACAATAATGCTGTACTCGAGGTTGAGATCAGCCTACCCAAAGGACGTGCCCGCGCACGTCCTTTTTCTTCT